>CALVJU010000101.1 GCA_944332375.1 uncultured Bacilli bacterium | reverse complement strand
GAATGAGGAGGTGTTATAGCTTATGAAACAAAGTTTTGGAAGCATTTACATGTTTAATTTTATTATTTTCTTTATTGTTATTGTATTTGCTTTTATTATGGGCATCATAAGCTATAACCGGGCCTTTAAAGTAAATAGCAGAATTATTAATGAAATTGAAACTCATGAGGGATATAATCGATATGCGATAGAGGAAATTAACCGTGTTTTAGGTAATCTTGGTTATAGGACTATTGAAGAATCCAATTGTGGACAAAGAAATGGATATGAATTAGTAACAGATGGTGGAATTGACAATGGTGGTTATGATTATTGCATTTATAGAAAGCAAGAAGCTGGTACTGCTTATGTCACTTATTTAGTTACTACTTATATCTATATGGATGTTCCGATTGTTGGAGATCATTTAAAACTTCCGGTTTCTTCTCATACGAATCGTATTTATATTTTCTCTGAGGAAAATAAGTAGGTGAGATATGAGAGAGTCTATAGGTAATGCATTTATATTAAATATTATCATTGTATTTATCATTGTATTTATCATTATCTTCGCTGGTTCTGCTAGTTATTCTAAAGGTGCAAGAGTTCGAGATTCTATTATTGATATTTTAGTTCAAAATGCCGATGAAATCGGTGCAGACTCTACGCGTTTGCCAGATAGTGTAGAACAAAAGATTGATGACGAGTTAAGAACAATTGGGTATCGTGTCAACCCAAATGGAACACAAAATTGTGTTCTACCAAATGATAGTGAAGTGTCAGGGTCTAGTACAGTAGGTTCTAGTGGTCAAGATAAAAATAGAGCCGTGTTATTGACGCCTACAAGTCATTATCGTTATTGCGTTTGGAGAATTCCTGCAGAACGTGGATATTATTTTAAGGTTGTAGCATATATGTACTTTGATTTTCCAATTATTTCTGCAATTGAATATCCAATCGCAGGAGAAAGTCGTATTATATATGACACAGTACAATATAGTTATTAATGCATGAAAAGATATAATAAAACATTGTTTTATTGTCTTTTTTCATTCATATAGTAAAAAACATGGAGGTGAATTATGAACGTAATTATCGCTAATAAATATCAATCTATGTTACAATCTTTAAACATTGACATTATTAAAACAATGTATGGAGAATTTGAAGTCGAAGAAATTATTAAAACTTTTAAAAATTTCTTTTTTCAACGTATGATATTAGACGTAACTGCTATTAAAGATTACAAAGATATTTCTAAACTACAGCAACTGTCTGTGGAATTAGATATGAGTAAAGTGATTTTGTTTTTTGACGATACCGCTGATACATCGATTCCTAATTTTTATTCTATGTTAGTTGCGATGGGGATTTATAATTTTACAAAGAGTTTAGATGGTGTCCAGTATTTATTGAATACGCCAAATACTTATAAGGATGTTGCTCATTACTTGGTGATTACACCACAGACGCAAGCAGCAATGCAGGCAAGTAATAATAATGTTGCGATGTCTCAAACTGGAACTTTATCACAGCCGATTGTTACAAAACAGACAAAAATATTGGGTGTGAAAAATATTACTAAGAATTCTGGAGCGACAACTCTTGTTTATATGATGTTAAGACAGTTAGAAAAGAATTATAAAGTGGCTGCGATTGAAGTAGGAAGAAGAGAGTTTAGCTTTTTTAGATATCGTAATATGTATAGTGTTGATAAGGATGAGTTAAAGGATAAAATTTCTAATTTGTCCGATCACGATGTATTACTATTAGATGTGAATGATGATAAGAAGGCAATCGAATCTTGTACGGATGTGATTTATTTGATTGAGCCATCTATTATTAAATTAAATCGTTTAACTATGGTTGATCCAAAAATTATTCTGAAATTAAAAAATAAGAAAGTTGTATTAAATCAAAGTTTGTTGAGTAGTAATGACGTTGCTGAATTTGAATATGAATCAAAAATGGAAGTCTTTTTCAATCTTCCACCATTGGATGAAAGAGAAAATGATTTGCCTGCTTTGAATGATTTATTAGTAAAATTAGGATTCACTTTACAGTCTGATGGAAAGAATGCGGAAAGAAGAAACAGAATCCTAGGAATTTTTTAATACAGAAATTGACAAAAAGTGATTTATTCGCTATACTATATTTGAATGAGGGAGGTAATTTATGTTTACATTAGCATGTGATATCGGTGGAGTAGTAATTCCATCTATGATTACGAATATTATTAGTTATATTGTTACAGGTATTAAAATTGGAGTTCCAGTATTATTAGTTGTTTTTGGTATGATTGACTTGGGAAAAGCAGTTATGCAAAGTAAGGAAGATGATATTAAGAAGGCACAACAAACTTTCATAAAGCGTCTACTTGCTGCTGCATTGGTATTCTTTGTTATTACTGTTGTTCAATTCTTAATTAGAGTATTAGATAGTGCGGCTGATAATGGTGAATCTGGTGCGGTTGGTTGTTTAACAGAGATGTTTGGTCAGTAATTACTTTTGTAATTACTCTTTTGTTTTTATAGAGATATGTGGATATTAGATTGTAGTATAGGCGGAGAGCCTGTCCCAGATTTCATTATCAAAACAGTTGCTTATATTATTGAATTTATCCGTATCGGTGTTCCATTATTGCTGGTTATTTTTGGTATGGTTGATCTAGCAAAGGCAGTTGTTGCAAAAGAAGATAAGGATATGAAAAAGTATCAAATGCTTTTTTTGAGAAAACTGTTAGCTGGTGCACTTGTATTTTTTGTAATAAGTGTTACAACTTTTATGCTTAGAGTAATAGACTCAGCTGAGACTGATGGAAGATCAACAGATGATTATGAAGCATTAGAATGTATTCAAGAAATATTAGATGAACAGTAGAAATGTTCATTTTTTCTTGAAAAGAAATAGAATAGAATGTTATAATAAGTGTGGTGAGTAGATATGAAAAAGAAATTTCTTCCTTTTTTGGCATTAATGACTTTGTTAATTATTATCAGCCCATATCAGGTCAAGGCAAACGATGAGGAATATAATGCTTGTGTAAATCGATGCAATAATTCATCTAGCGCAGATAAATCATCTTGTTTGGCAAGCTGCGCGAATTTAAAAGAACCGGAAGAATCTGCTTCTCCTGAACCTGAAGAAGAGATTATACAAGATGGGAAAAATACAGAGACATGTATTCGTACGATATGTGGTGGAAATGTGGATGGATGTGATCACTCTAGGGTGAATGCTTGTATTATAGATTTACAAAACAGACAAGAGGTAACACCTGATACGACTGTTATGTGTGGTACCAGTTTAGAAATTGATCAAAGATTACCAAGATTTGTTTCCAATATATATAATTTGTTAAAAATAGCTACTCCATTTATTATGATTATTATGGGAATGCTTGACTTTGCTAAAGCGACAGTTGCACAAGATGCTGATGCGACAAATAAAGCAGGGAAGAAATTTATCAATCGTTTGGTTGCGGGATTAGCAGTGTTCTTTGTTATGCAGATTGTACAATTTACCGCTGATCTATTGGCAAAATCTGGAGCCGGCGAGAACGTTGTACCATGTATGAATTGTTTATTAAATAATGAATGTGGGGAAAAGTAATTATAACAAGAAAAAGTGTTTTATAATTACTTTTTTTTATGATATAATAATTTTGTATATATACTTTTATAAGGAGTGGATGAACGGTGGATTGGCTAGTTAGAACATTTATTTATCCTATTTTTTTCGGATTAGACTGTGTTGTCTATGGATTGATTCAATCTGTTTATAATTTGTTTTTTCAATTGTCAAATGTATCCATTTTAGCCGATACGACAATTGAATCATTTGCCCAAAGAATCTATGTGATTGTTGGCGTTTTTATGATGTTTAAAGTGGCAATTTCTTTAATTACAATGATGGTGAGCCCGGATAAAATACAAAGTGGCGGTGGGAAACTGGTTCAAAGAATTGTCATTTCATTAGTTTTGCTTGTTGTGGCACCGAATATTTTTACACTAGCTTATCGTATTCAATCATACATTATACGAGACAATGTATTAGGTAATTTGATTTTAGGTGCTTCGAGTGCTAGTGATGCGGATTTGGAAGCAAGTTATGAGGATGGTGGACAGACGATATCGGTACAAGTGTTTAAGGGATTCTTCCATCCGGTTAATTCTAGTATTGAAGTAAAAACTCCAGACCAATGTAGTGGAGAAACTGGGAATGATCCAGCATGTATTTATGCGACTGCGGATTCAGTAGATGACTTTGGTGATATTATTGCAAGTCATGATTATGATTATAGTTTTGTTATATCTTCGATTGCTGGAGCATATGTTGCTTGGATGCTTGTTATGTATTGTTTTGATATTGCTGTTCGTGCAGTAAAACTGGCATTTTTGCAACTCATTGCGCCAGTTCCAATTCTAGCATATATTGATGAGTCAAAGGGAAATAATGTATTTAATAATTGGCTTAAGCAATGTACTTCTAGTTTCTTAAGTTTATTCATTCGTTTAATTACTATTTATTTTGTTATATTTATTATTAGTGAAATCGTAAGACAGAATGGTTTAGGATATTATATGTTTGATGCAGATACACAACAATATGTATATTCTAGTGTCGGTTCAAATTGGTTACTTGGAGCATTTATTATTATCGGACTATTATTGTTTGCAAGACAAGTACCTAAGTTAATTGAAGATGTGACTGGAATTCAATCCGAAAAAGCATTCTCTTCAAATGGTACAAGTGCTTTCCTTGGTGCATTAGGTGGTTCTCTTGTAGGTGGTGCTGCTAACTTGGGAGCAAATCTTTTTGGAAGACACCAATTTAAACAGAAATATATGAATGAAGATGGGACATGGAAAGATGCAAAATATGCTGAACAATATCGTGAAAAATTTGGAGGCATGAGACCTTTAACTAGTACTTTAGGAGGAATGGGTTCAGGTTTTTTCCGCTCTGGAAAATTTGGAATGAGTGGAAAGAGTCCTATGGATGCAATTAGAGCTGGACGTATCGCAACGACAAATGCTCGTGAAGACAGAGCTTTAGGATATGGCTGGAAGGAAAAAATGGCCAATTTTGTAAGTTCAACTACTGGTGCTAAGATTAATTCTGGTGAATCTAATGTACGTCAGGGACGATTAAATGAATTAGCAGATTTAATTGGAAATGTTGAGAGAGATGAACGTTCGGCTAGCCAGGCTTTTGAAGGACGTATTAATTCACTTAATGGATATCAGAGTAAATCAATGAGGGATTATTATAATTCTTTAAGTGAAGGCGAAGATGGAGTTTACCAAAATTATCTTGCAGAGTTGGCTAAAAGTACTAAAGATCAACGAGGTTATTCTTATCTTACAGATGCTGATCTGCAAGGCTTGAATGTAAAACAAAGAGAACGTGTTATTCAAGATGCTGCAAATAGGATGCAACAAGATGGTGTACAAGGAATTGTACAGGAATCAGATTTTGTTGGTATTGAGACTCAAAGACAAGAAGTTCGTAGACTTCAAGCTAGATCAAAAGAGCTTAAAGACGAAAGAGAAAAGCTTGAAAAGTCGCAGGGTGCTGGTAAGCATGATAATTAAAGAAAGAAAGGGTGTGATACGAAATGAACGAAGATTATTTAATTCCTGCCAATTCCAAACGATCTAGGTTAATATTTGGATTGTTTACAATATTTGATCTTATTATGTTTGGTTTTGGACTAGCTATTACTCTATTTCTTTTGATGGTCGTTCCATTAAGTTCTACGTTCATCACAATAGTTGTTTTAGCTCCTGCATTAGTAACTGGATTCTTAGTAATGCCAGTTCCTAACTATCATAATGTTTTAACATTTTTACAGGAAGTATTTCATTTCTATACAGAAAGAAGACAATTTGAATGGGAAGGTTGGTGTATTCGCCGTGGCACAGATAAAAGGTAAGTATACTACAGAGTTTGTACCTGTAAAAGACATCAAGAACGGAACAATTATTTTGGATAACAATTTGAAAGTAACTGGTGTGAAAATTATGCCAAGAAATTTATTCATTTTAGATCGTGGTACACAAGCTGCAATGATTTCAAATTTAAGAAATGTATACAATACAATTGATTATGAATTTTGGGTTATTGCCGCTGATCGACCAGTTGACATTAGTGTTTATTTATCGCAATTACAATTACTATATCAAAGTATTTCAGATCCAATTCGTCGTAAGTTGTGTGTCGAAGATATTAATAAGGGAAATTACTTTATTAACAATAATATTGTTGATACTGAGTATTATTTACTTTTTAAAGAAAAGGACGAAGATAAAATTCAAAAACGTCTTCGTAATTTGATTACACAGTTTGCTAATGCAGGATTAACTTGCTTTCAAACTACGAATGAAGATTTACGTATTATTTTGGATAACTTTTTAAATGGTGGACAATCCACTACGTTTGGGACGGTGATGTCAGGTGGATATTAAAGCACAAATCGCGCCTAAAGGATTAGAATTTAGGCCTTCTGATTTTATTATCAGTGATAAATATGCGACAATTTTAACTGTTATTTCTTATCCAAAATATATTGCACCAGGATTTTTATCTGATCTTACTAGTATGTCTGGAATCAAGATGGTAATTAAGCATATTCCATTCGCATATAGTGAAATTTCGAAAATGTTAAATAAGGAAATTGCTGAGTTGAAAGAACAATATCAACAAGAAAGAGACAAGACGATTCAAGAACGTATTCGTCAAGATTATGAGTCACTAGAAGCATTTATTCAAATGATTGCTGCAACGCAGGCGAAAATATATGACTTTCAACTACACATTATGATTACTGCGGATAGTGAAGAAGAATTGACAAATAAAAAAATGCAGATAAAGAATTACTTAGAGGCAATGCAACTAAGAGCTGTTCCTCTGCGTTTTGAACAAGAGAAAGTCTTGAAATCAATTCTTCCTATTTTCCCAGATCAAGATATTGAAGAGAGAATTGGTACTCCGATTCCTTCTCCTACAATTGCTGCAATGTATCCATTCATCTTTGATAGTATCAAAGATCCTGGCTTGGCTACATTACTTGGAGTTGATTTCTCAGGAGGAGTCATTTTGTTTAATCAATTCTTATATCAAATTCAAAAAGAACAAAATCGTAATAATGCCAATTTGATTATACTTGGTACATCTGGTAGTGGTAAGTCAACATCGATGAAGATGATGTTACGTAGTCATTTTAGAAATGGTTATAAGGTGATCGCAATTGACCCTGAAGGTGAATTAGAGGAAATGGCACGTCTTTATAAAGGTGATTTTATTGACCTAGGACGTGGTGGAGAATTTGGTATGATTAATCCATTTGAAATTCTCTTAGATGCGGATGATGAAGAATTACGAGCTGGTTCTAGTCATTCCATTCTTACAAGTACATTACTTTCATTAAAAGCATTTTTACGTTATTATGATCCAGAAATTCCTGGAGATGTATTAAATTTATTTAGTGAAGTAGTACAAGATACTTATCGTCGTTTTGGAATAGATTTTAACTCTGATTTCACCAAATTTACATCTAAAGATTATCCGACATTTAGCCATGTGTATGAAACAATTGTTGGTCGTTTAAATGCAATGCCAGAAAGAACACGTGAAAGAGAGGTCTTAGAATATTTAGAAATGAAGATTAGACCAATCGTTCATGAATTGCGTTTCTATTTTGATGGCCATACAACCATTCAACCACATAGTGACTTTGTAGTATTCAATATTAGAGAGTTAATGAATACAGATACAAACATTCGTAATGCGTTATTCTTTAACATCTTAAAATATGCATGGGGTATGACATTAGATAAAAGCGTAAATACTGTGTTATCAGTTGATGAAGCTCATGTTCTATTAAGTGGTAAGAATGAGATAGGAGCTGAGTTTTTAGCACAAATTCAAAGACGTGCACGTAAATACAATACAGGAACGATTATTAGTACACAACAACCAAGTGACTTTAGTGATCCAAATGTAATTATACATGGAAAGGCTATTTTTGATAATGCTTCTTATTATCTTGTCATGGGATTGAAGAAACAGGCAGTTGAAGATTTAGCTCGTTTAATTGATCTTAATGATAGTGAAATGGAAAGCATTAAACGTTATAATCAAGGTGAAGCATTGTTTGTATGTGGTAACCGAAGAATGCAAATACATGTTATTCCATCTGATCAAGAATTAGATTCTTTTGGAGCAGGTGGCGGATTATAAAATAATGTGAATTTCGCAGTAGGAATGAGGTGAGATGCTACATGAACCCGTTTTCAAACTTTTTTGGTAGAAAGAAACAATCTAATCAAGCTGATGCAGAGAACCAAGAAAATGATAGTGCTGGCGCACAGACTGCAGAAGCCATTGGTGGATTTGTTAACAAGTTAAAAGTATTATTACCAATAGGAGGAGGTGCGACGTTTGGTAGCATCTTTCTCGTTATATTGCCTATTATTGTTGTTGCCGTTCCTGTTGTTATGATTATGATAGGTTTAGGGACAACGAATATTATGGCCAGTGAAATTGATGGTACCGGAACAGTCGAAGGTTGGGGTAGTGGTGAATCTGCTTTGATTGATGCCTTAGAAGAGAGAAATGAAAACTATATGTCTCGTGGTATTTATATTGACTTACCCCTCGTAACATCTGCTATTTTTATTGGAAATAATGTTATGGGAACTTCTATGGGAGAATGTACCATGAATGCTACGGAAAGTGGCAATGAAGATGATCCTATGTCTAATATTCAGATTCAATGTGAAAATGAACAAGCAACACAAAGTTATGATGAATTAAAAAGAGAAGCTGACTTTCTTATGGAAGGAATGGTCGACGGAGATAGTGTGAAATCCGAAGAGGAATATCGTGCTTGGTTACATGACAATTTTATTGAAAATAAGCTAATTGCAATTGGATATGAAATTCCTTCTAATGCTGAAGAGAAAGAACAACTATTTAACGATATGATTAATCAGATTTATTTTTATCGAGATATGTATGAATCCGTTTTAGAAAATTCAACTTCATCTTCTACGAGTGGTATGGCTGCATATAAAGTTAGAACAGTAGATGGTGTTAGAATTGTCAGTGGAAATATTATGGTTCGATTACTTGACTGTTTTCAATTTACTCCTTTAGAGGGAGAGGAACTTGTAGAGTTTGAAAATTATGTACTTGGAACTACTTATCAAGAAATTGGACCTGAGGCTGCAAAAGAAGCTGCTAAAGCACAAGCAATTGCAGTTCGTTCTTATACTTTAACTCGTGGAAAAGTCATGGGTGGAGAAATCGGAAAAATTTCAACCGAAGGTGAAAATACTGTCATTCAGATGCGTGCTTGTACTGATGATCAGGCTTTTTGTAATCCAGACAAAGGTTGTTGGTCTGATCGTGCCGGTGGTGAAAAGAGTAATCTTCATTCCGGTTATCGCCCAGATAAAAATTGGACTAGAGAAGTCTTAAGTGAAAGTGCCCCACTTCGTTCTTATGTCGCAGAGACAAATGGACAAGTAGCGGTAGACAAAGATGGTTTTGTTTTATATACAAGTTATAAATGGGAAGATACAGAATTATTTGCTTCTTTGGCTGCCCAGGGATTAACTGCACCTGAAATCATCAAAAAGAATTATCCACAAACTGTGGAAGTATCTACAATGCTTAGTGGAAATGGTAGTTTAGAGGGAGGACCTGACTTTAATAATGATCTTGCTTGGCGTCATCCTAATAATAATTATGACTATGGACAATGTACCTGGTTTGCTGCAGGTCGTCTATATGAACTTTACGGATTTTATGATGGAAGTTTAGGCAATGGTAATATGTGGGTTCAAAATTTAACTACAAGCCATCCGGATTTATTTGTAAGGGCAAGTACACCGATACCTGGATCAGTTTTTTCTGGCGATGCTAGTCATATTCATGTTGGAATTGTGTCTGCAGTGAATGGAAATAAAATTACGATTCAAGAGGGTAATTTAAAACAAGAAGTCGGAGATAATTATGATAATTATCACGAGGACAGTTGGGATTATGCAATTAGAGACTGGCAAACAGTGACTATAACTCTTGCTGAATTGAGAAATCGTTACGGAAATGTAACATTTGCTAATCCAGTAAATAGTCCTGCGTCATAGAGGAGGAATCGGTATGAATCAAAAAAAGAAAAAATTTCAATTAAATCGTAAATATATTATTCTCTTTGTGATTTTGATTGCATATGTTGTTCTCTGTATTATGGTTTTTGGTATTAAACAGAATAATGAAAACCGTGAGGAAAAAGTTTATATTGTTTTAAGTCCAGAACATAAATTTGCTTATTCGGATGGGAAATTAATTTCTTCTTTGAATTGGAATCAAATTTATGGAGACTATCGTTTTTATTCCTATAGTGATGGTGTTTATTTAGGACAATATACATTGATGGAATATGGTACAATGCTATATTTGTTCGATGAAAATAATGATTCTATTGATTATTCTGGAACTTTATTTTCATACGCTACAGAAGACAATAGACAAATTGATTTAATCAATACACAATATGCTAGTTTTGACTATGAAACGGAACAAGTACTTACTTCTTTATTGGCTGATACAGACATTTCAATGCCCGCTGATGAAGAGTCAATTATTGTTCAAAAAATTCCAGTTGATCTAGATGGTGATCAAGATGAAGAAGTGTTATATTCTATTCGTTATACAACGTTAGAAGAAGGTGAATCATTCTCTTTCTTGTGTTATACGGATCAAGACAAATTACATCGTATTGTATCAAATACGAGTGGAGCTCACTTTTATTCTATTGTTCAAGCGTTAGACTTAAATCAGAATGGAACGAAAGAATTAATTGTTAGAGATATGCAGTATTCAGGTACTGTTGCAGTCGATACCTACCTCTTATATCAACTTGAAAATGGTAACTATCATTTAACAAGTAAAGAAGGTTAAAAATGAAGCATTATTGTTTCATTTTTTTCTCTTCATTGCGGAAAAAATTTTGCTCTTATAGTTATTTTATGATATTATATTAGTAGTAATTTATAGTAATAATGATGAACCGGAGGCTTTTATGAAATTAAAATTTAGAGCGGATAAAAAAGATATTAAAATTTTTATTATTTTTTGTATTGTTTTGTTGTATTTAGTGGCAATTGCGGTATGTAATGTTGTCAGCTTTTTGAGTGAAAATAAGTTAAGTGGTTTTAACCCACTTCCTGCTTTCTCTAAAGAGTATTTCGCTCCAACTATGGTATTTTATACAGTGGCTCTTATTTTTACAATTACAAGTGTAAAAGATCACTTTTTCGAGATGGATAAGGGAATTGGTGTAAAAGTAGGTAAAAAGGATAAAGGTGGATATGCGAGATGGGCAACAGAAGATGAGATGAAGAAAGAGTTAAAGAAAGTAGATCCACGTGCAGATGAGATTCCTTATGGAGGAATTCCATTAATTAATAATAAAAAAGGAATGTGGGTTGATAACTCTGAATATCACAACTTAATTATTGGATCTACCGGTGCTGGTAAAACGCAAGTTATTGTTAACCCACTTGTTAAGATTTTAGGAAAAGCCGGGGAAAGTATGATTATTACCGATCCAAAAGGAGAAATTTACGAAGAAAATGCAAATATGCTTCGTGAGAAAGGGTATAATGTTGTGCTTTTAAACTTCCGTAATCCACAGGATGGTAGTGGGTGGAACCCATTAACTTTACCGTATGAGTATTATCGTAGTGGAAATCAAGATAAAGCGATTGAGTTAGTAGATGACTTAGCAGTAAATATCTTGTATGATGAAAATGCCCAAAATCAGGATCCGTTCTGGGAAAAAACTTCCGCTGATTATTTCGCTGGACTTACTTTAGCACTTTTTGAAGATGCCAAACCAGAAGAGATTAACTTGAATAGTATTAGTTTGATGTCAACATTAGGGGAAGAAAAAGTAAAAGGAATGCCTGGTGGAAAGACATATATTACAGAGTACTTTAATACGAAAGATCCACAAAGTACGGCTTATGTAGATGCATCTAGTACGTTGATGGCACCATCGGATACAAAGGCAAGTATTTTGTCAGTATTTAAGCAAAAGATTAAGTTGTTTGCTTCACGTGAAAACATGTCAGAAATGCTTTCTCATAGTGACTTTGATATGAAGGATATTGGAAGAAAGAAAACGGCAGTATTTATTGTTATTCAAGATGAAAAGAAGACATATCATTCACTTGTAACAATTTTTATTAAACAATGTTATGAAACATTGATTGATGTAGCGCAAGAATCACCAAATGGAAAGCTAGCATATCGTACGAATTTTATTCTAGACGAGTTTGCGAATATGCCTCCATTAAAGGATGTAACAACAATGGTAACAGCAGCCCGTAGTAGAAGTATGAGATTTAACTTTATTATTCAAAACTTCGCACAATTAACGCAAGTATATGGAAAAGATAATGGTGAGACAATTAAAGGTAACTGTGGTAACATTATTTATTTGATTAGTAGTGAGCTTACAGCTTTGGAAGAAATTAGTAAATTATGTGGAGAGAAGAAATCAAAAGAAAAAGATAAAACAGCATCCACACCGCTTGTTACAGTAAGTGATTTACAACGTCTAGAAAAATGGTATGCGATTATTCTTAGAATACGTATGATGCCATTTAAAATAAGATTAAAACCAAACTTTGAGATGATGAAAGAAAATGCCTGGGGAAAGAAGTATGAAAAGGCAACATATCCACATCGTGAAAAGCAACCAATTCACACATTTGATTTGAAGAGTGTCGTAGATAAGATTGTTGCGGAAAAGCGAAGCGCATCACCATTTGGTGGAGGATCTTCTCCACTAGGTGGAGGATTCGGCGGATTTGGAGGTGGATTCGGTGGTGGAAATCCACTAGGTGGTATGTTTGGTGGAGGAGCACCTTCCTTTGGAGGAGGTATGCCAAAACCAACACAATCACCATCTAATCCAGCTGCTAAGAAGTCTCCAAATGAAGTAAATATCGAAGAGTTAGTAAAACGAATTGATGCGAAGATAGCAGCAATTGAAGAAGAAGAAAAACGAGAAAGAGAAGCCGTAGAAAAGAAGAAAAAAGAGGAACATGATCGTCAATTACAAGAACAAGATACCATTCAACAATTGGAGAAAGAACAGAAGAAAAAGGAAGAGGAAGAAGCCAAAAAACAAGAAGAACTTCGCAAGTTGAAAGAACAAGAAGAGCAAAGAAGATTAGAAGAAGAGAGAAAACAACAAGAAGCAATGGAACAACAAAGAAAGCAAGAACAAGAAGCTTTGCGTAAACAAGAAGAGGAAAAAAGGAAACGCGAAGAACAAGAAAGAATTCAGAAGGAAAAAGAAGAAAAGGAACGTCAAGAAGCAATACGAAAAGAGCAAGAACGTTTCAAGAAACAAGAAGAAGAACGTTTAGAACGAGAAAGAAAAGAACGGGAAGAACAAGAGAGAATTAAAAAGGAACAGGCAGAGAGAATACGACGTGAACAAGAAGAGAGAAAGAAAAAGGAAGAGAATAGAATGCCTGTAACACCAATTATGGAAGAGGATAAGAAAGAGGTTCCTTCACAACAACAACAATCTACTATAATTCATACTGATCCTGTGGAACCTTTACATCAACCATCTCCTTCTCAAGAGCAAGAAGAGCATGAGATTACAGAGGATGAATTCTTTGATGATTTCTTTAGTGATGATGACGATGACATGTAACATTTTATAATTCTCACATATATTAATATTAAGGTGATGGAATGATTTCAACGATTTCTATTCGGGAGTTAAAGCCAAAATTGGGACAAATTTCCCTCATTGATATTAGAAGTATTGAAAGTTATAATAGTAATCATATTCCAACAGCGATTAATATTCCTTTTGAACAATTAATCATACATCCAGAAAAATATTTGAGACGAGATCAAGTTTATTATATTTATTGTAGTCGAGGGATTAAGAGTTTAAAAGCAATTCAAATATTATCAAAACAAGGTTATCACTTTATACACGTTAATGGTGGTTATGAAGAATGGGTTTTAGAAAATTAGGACTAGTTCCTAATTTTTTTCTTCCATTTTGATCTCACAGTTGTACAAGTCTGTTCAAAAGTACGATGAAAAGAGAAAACTCCTAATACTTTTCCCTTTCTCTTCTTGCACTACCTGATATTTACTGATATAATTTATTTAGGGTAAGGATCGAGGTGAGTGCATGTTAGATTATGTGATAATTGCCTTATTAGTTCTCGTAATTATATTAGTGATTATCTCTATTGTAAAAAATATTAATGAAGCAAATATTACAGAACGTTTAGGAAAGTTAGAAACAGAAATGATTAAAGAACTAAGTACTTTTCAGTCTGATTTATCCAAAAATTTAAGTGATGATTTTGATAAACAGTCAGAGAAAATAGAATATCGTCTTCGTTTGATCAATGATAAAGTGAATGAAAGATTGGATGAAAACTTCGAAAAGACGAATAAGACCTTCACATCGGTCTTAGAACGCCTTTCTAAGATTGATGAAGCACAAAAGAAGATCGATACACTATCTACGGACATTGTCTCGTTACAGAGCATTTTAACAGATAAAAAAAGCCGTGGTATTTTCGGAGAAGTAAATTTAAGACATATTATGGCAAGTGTCTTTGGAGAAAATAATCATAAAGTATATCAATTACAGTATACATTTGAAAATGGTACAATTGCAGATTGTGTTTTATTCGCTCCAGAACCATTAGGAGTAATCGCAATTGATTCTAAATTTCCATTAGAACACTATCGTATGATGGTAGATAAAAATAATAGTCAAGCAGTTCGTAATGAGAGTGAAAAACAATTTCGTTTAGATATGAAAAAACATATTGATGCGATTAGTAGTAAATATATCATTCCAGGAGTGACAAGTGATCAGGCAATTCTATTCTTACCAGCGGAAGCTATTTTCGCAGAATTAAATGCTTATCACGAAGAAATTATTGAATATGCTTACAAGAAACGTGTATGGATTACATCTCCAACAACGTTAATTAGTACTTTAACGACAATTCAAGTGATTATGAAGAATATTGAAAGAGATAAATATGCTTCAGTGATTCATAAAGAATTGAAATTATTGTCTGAAGAATTTAAACGATATAAAGATCGTTGGGATAAGTTATCACGTTCTATTGATACTGTAAGTAGAGATATTAAGGATATTCATACAACGACGAATAAAATTACAAAACGATTTGAATCCATTGATCGTGTAGAAATCAAAACAATTCAAACAGATGATGGTGGTGATACCGTTGAATGATAGAAATGAAAGAAAAGAATTAGAAGAATTAAAAGAAATGCGAACGAGATTGTTAGACGAATTGAAACAAATTCGTCAGAAGGAAATAGAAGAGATGGATTTTTCAAAAGAACAAGAACCAGATAGTGGGAGAAGTTCTTCTCATCAGAAGAGATTAGGAGCACATCCTGGGACAGGAAACTTCTTTAATCATGCTTCTGTGGAAACAAGAGAGGATAGCTTTAGTCAACAACAAAATGGCTTTATCAATCAATTTTTGATGATTATTATCGGATTTTGTTTTCTTTCGACTTTATATATGATTGCTTCGTTTTTGTTATTATGATGGATGATTCCATCTTTTTTTTGCAGGAATTCTTCATCTTTTTTGAGTAAATAAATAATATGGGATGGAAAGAAGAATTAGAAACACTGTTTGAAGTCACAATCGATGAGGAACAGATGCAAGTAATTACAGATCACCATTCTGTTTTACAAGTCATTGCTGGAGCAGGAAGTGGTAAAACATTTACAATTTGCTGTAAAGTTTACTATTTAGTACATGTCAAGAAAGTGGATCCCAAAAGGATTATGATGCTTTCTTATACGAATTATGCTTGCTCCGAAGTACAGGCTTATTTTAAGAAGATGAAGCTAGAAATAGAGGTGTTGACATTCCATAAATTTGCTTTAAACTTTTTAAAACTAAATCAGATGGAGTATCAAATTAAAACAGAAGAAAAGAAAGTCGTAGAAGAATGGGTCGAACAAATGAGAGAAAAAGAGAAGAAAGAGTATATCGATCGACTTTTGACGTATCGGTCGACAAATGTTTTCAAAAAATATCAATTAAAATTGTGGTATTTGTTTTGTTCGGAATGGAAGAGTACGCGTAATTTGAAGTATATGCAGGAAAAGGTATTTGAGG
>CALVJU010000100.1 GCA_944332375.1 uncultured Bacilli bacterium | reverse complement strand
TATGAGAATGGACATATGAAAAATAACTTTGTAACAATCGATGGAAATACATATTATTATTTTGAAGATGGTACAAGAGCAAATGATTGGGCTACCATTGCTGGCACAAAATATTTCTTTAATTCTCTTGGTGTTATGATCGGAAAGAATGTAAAGAAAGTCATTGATGTTTCTTCTTGGCAAGGAGACATTGACTGGGAAAGAGTCATCAATGAAGGTGGTGTCGATGGAGTTATTTTAAGAGTCGCAATGGATGCAGAAAGAGAAGATCCATATCTAGCGCAAAACATTCGTGAATTACAACGTTTAGGAATACCTTATGGAATTTATATTTACAGTTATGCAGAAAATTATAATGAAGGGGTTATATATGCACAATTCACTTTAGAATTGATGAAAAAATATAACATGAATCCAACCATGGGAATTTTCTTCGACCTAGAGTCTAATGAAATAACAAGTTACATGGGAACTGCACAGTATGAACAAACAGTAAGAGGATTTATGGATACTATGGCAAGTGCGGGTTATGGTGATCTGGCACGTATCTATACGTATAAAAACTATGCAGAAGAAGTATTAAATAGTGATTATTTAAAAGGATTGATCACATGGATCGCTCAGTATTATCACTATTGTACTTATGATGGAAACTATATTGGATGGCAATATAGTAGTACAGAACGCGTTCCTGGAATTGAAGGGAATGTTGATATGAGCGTATGGTTTAGTTAATAAGAGGTGGAAAATGAAAAAATATAAAGTTGGTTATGTACAAGGAAGTTTTGATATGTTTCATATCGGACATCTAAATTTAATAAAAAATGCAAAAAGTATTTGTGACTATTTAATCGTTGGAGTCAATAGTGATGAGTTAATGAAATCATTTAAACATAAAACTCCAATTATCCCAGAAGACGAACGCTTAGAAATTATCGAAGCAATTCGTTATGTAGATGAAGCACATATCGTTACAAATCGTGACAAATTAGAAGCTTTAGATAAATTTCACTATCAAGCACTCATCATGGGAGATGATTGGAAAGGAACGGACTTCTATAAAAAAGTCGAACAACAATTAAAAGAAAAAAATGCAGAAGTTGTTTATTTCCCTTATACGAAAACAACATCTTCGACATTATTAAGAGATGCAATTTATGAAAGAGTAAATGGAAAGTAATTTACTCTTTTCTTGTAAAAAAAAACGTTTTTTGTTATACTAAACGTAGATTTATTGAGGAGAATGAATGATTATGAAAAAACTAAATATTACTTTTTGTAGTTTCCCTGATTATGACAGTAATGCTAAAGCTCTTTACGAGTATATGAAAGAAACGTATCAAGATAAAATGAATTTTGTATGGATTGTAACAGAAGAAGAAATGGTAGAGGTATTAAAAGAAAAAGGAATTCGTGCAATTTTAATGGGTACGGAAGAATTTAAAGAATATATTAAAACAACAGATGTCTTTTTTACAACACATGCCAATTTAACAGGTGATAAAACAGAAGATTCTTTATATGTAGAATTGTGGCATGGAATCAGTTCTAAAAAATTAGGATTTATGATTAATAACATTTCAAAACATGATTTAGAGTGGTTCCAACACTTAAGTGAAGTATTAGATTATATCATTGTTCCATCTGAATTCTGGGCAGTTATTTTTGCCAATCGTTTTCATGTCGATTTAAAACAAATTTTACCAATTGGTTATCCAAAACTTCATATGATTGAAAGAAAAAATGCAAAGAAGAATCTAAGTAAAGTAATTCATGAAGAGGTAGAAGCATATGATAAAATTATTTTCTATACTCCTACTTTCCGTACCGGTTGTGGAAGAAATACAGAAGTAGGGTTTGGAAATAACATTTTAAATCTAAAGCCATATCAAGAAAAAGAATTATCCGAGTATTTAGAAAAACATAATTATTTACTATGTTTGAAATTACATCCTAGTGAAGAAAGTGATTTTCTAAAAGATTTTCAAGACCAGAAATATATTAAATTATTAAAACAGGATCAAATTAAAAAAGAAGGTTTTGTTCTATATGACTTTTTAGATGCCGCTGATATTTTAATTACGGATTATTCTTCTTTAGGAATTGAATTTTTATACTTAGATAAGCCAGTTATTTATTTAAATACAGATGAAAAAGAATATATGGAAAGCCGTGGTATTTGTTATAATGATTTTGATTTCTGGACTTCTTCTAACGGAGTATCTACATTACCAGAAGTATTAAAAAAGATCGATGAATATCAAGCATTAAAACAATTACCAAAAGAATTACAAGAGAAGAAAAAACTTTGGTTTGATCATATCGAAGATGGTGGTTGCAAAGCCATTTGTGATTACTTTTTCACCAAAGAAGGAAAACTGAGAAGTTCTGTAAAACCAGTGGTAAATGCAAATCGAAGAGCAAAACAATTATTAGAACAAGTTTCTTTTTATGAAGAGAAGAGTAAACATTACCAAGAATTATATGAACAAAAAGAACAAGAACTTCAAGCAATGATTCATTCAAAAGGATGGCAAATGTTAGAAAAAATGAGAAAAATAAAAAATAAAATTCATAAATAAAACATGAAATACAAAAATTTCATGTTTTCTTTTTCCAAATTTCTTTGTTTCCATACATTAATCTGATATAATGAATATGGTATCAAAAGTACGTCATATCTTTTGGAAAAAAGTGTATTTTATGTTATGATATAAAGGCGAGGTGAACGAGGTATGACAAATTTAAAAAATATTATTGCGAATTTTAAACATTATTGGTTTTTAATGACACAATTAATATCAAGAGATTTTAAGGTAAAATATAAGCGTTCTGTGTTAGGAGTAGTTTGGAGTTTACTATATCCAATTTTAATGTTAGCCGTTATGGCAGTTGTTTTCTCACAGATGTTTAAATTCCAAGTAGAAGGAGTCAACTATATTGTTTATTTGATGACTGGTATTATTATGTGGAACTATTTTAATGAAGCATCTAATACCGCAATGACATCAGTTGTTACAAACTTCTCACTAATTAATAAAGTATATATTCCAAAATATATTTTTCCTGTTGCAAAGTGTATTTTCGTTGGAATTAATTTTGTTTTAACCTTAATCCCATGGTTGATTATCATAGGACTTTCTTATTTTGGATTAGGTGAGTATACATGCCACTTTAACATTTATTACTTGATATTACCTTATATATTCTTTTGCTTTTTCTTATTTACAGTGGGAATTGGATTGTTTTTATCATGTATTTCCGTATTTTTAAGAGACGTATTCTATATCTATGGAATTGTATTAATTATGTGGAACTATTTAACTCCAGTATTCTATAGCTTGGAGATATTACCAGCAAAATTACAAACTTTATTTCAATTAAACCCATTGTACCAATTTTTAACAGCTGCACGTGAGATCGTTTTATTTGGACAATGTCCATCTCTATTAAGACTTGGTATATTAGGTGTACTAGGAGTAGGATCTCTTTTAATTGGTGCATTCATCTTTAAGAAAAATCAAGATAAATTTATTTATTATGTATAAGGAGGCTATTTATGATTAAGTTAGAACATGTTTCCATGAAGTTTAATTTGGGGATAGAAAAAAATTTCTCTGTAAAACAAGCATTTGTTGATTTCTTTAGTTTTAAAAAGAAGAAGAAAAAGAAAAAAGACGAATTTTGGGCTTTAAGAGATATTTCTTTTGAAGTAAAAAAAGGAGAAGTCATCGGTTTAATTGGAAGCAATGGTGCTGGTAAATCTACATTATTGAAAATTGTCAGTGGTGTAATGAAACCAACCAATGGAAAAGTAAAAGTAAGTGGAGTTATTTCTCCTATGATTGAACTTGGTGCTGGATTTGATATGGAATTAACAGCCCGTGAAAATATTTTCTTAAATGGAGCAATTTTAGGATATTCTAAACAATTCCTAGAATCTAAATTTGATGAAATCGTAGAATTTTCAGAATTAAAAGATTTCTTAGATGTACCAGTCAAGAACTTTTCTTCTGGTATGACTGCAAAACTTGCTTTTTCGATCGCAACAATTGTCGATCCAGAAATCTTAATTGTAGATGAGATTTTATCTGTTGGAGATATTAAATTCCAAGAGAAGAGTAAAAATAAGATGTTAGAAATGATCAAGGGCGGAACAACTGTTTTATACGTTTCTCACTCATTAGATTCTATTCGCCAATTATGTGATCGTGTTGTATGGATTGAACACGGAAAAATGGTGAAAGTTGGAAAGACAGATGAAATTTGTGACGAATATTACGATACACAGATGAAAAAGTAGGAGGGTTTATGAAAAAATATATTCACTATTGTTGGTTTGGGGGAAAACCACTTCCAAAGCTAGCGAAAAAATGTATCAAGAGTTGGAAAAAATATTTACCTGATTATGAGATCATTGAATGGAATGAAAGCAATGTGGACTTAGAAGAATGTCCATTCATTAAGGAAGCCTATGAGAATAAGAAGTGGGCGTTTGTTGCTGACTATACAAGAGCGAAAGCAATTTATGAAATGGGTGGAATCTATTTTGATACAGATATGTTAGTAACGAAAAACATTGACTTTTTATTAGACAAAGAAACCTTTTTGGGATTAGAAGATTCATTGATGGTAAATGCTGCAGTTTGGGGAGCAACAAAACCAAAAACAGAATTCGCAAGACGAATGTTAGAATTTTATCGTAGTCAAGAACACATAGATTTAAATAATATTTATAAAACAAGTATTACTAGGGTAATTACAAGAATTTTAGATGATTATGGATTAGATCCAACTTCAGAAGAAATTCAAGTGTTAAATGGAAATATTTATATTTATCCTCGTACTTATTTTTATCCAATTTCTTATGATTTTAAAAATAATTGTTTCAGTGACAAAACTTGTA
>CALVJU010000099.1 GCA_944332375.1 uncultured Bacilli bacterium | reverse complement strand
GAATGAAGGAAAAACTTTCACTAGAAATAATAGTAACCAACGTTAAAATAAAAAGTAGTAAACGATTTGTTTTCACATGCACTCCTCCTTCATTTAATCATAGTTAATAATAATATATAAATATTTTGTTTGATTTTGTAACGTGTAGCTAATGGTTGTTCGTACTTGCTGACTTCCTACTGGCAAATACATATTACTTGTTACTGTAATCGTGATGTCAACAGTCTCATTTGGTAAAATGGTATCCTTAGAGACAGTAGCAGAAACAGAATGAATAAAACTCCAACCATTTTCTGTAATCTCAGCCGTAGCTTGTCCATTTGTCATCGGTAATACAGTAGGATTTTGAATCTGAATGTGAAACTGATTGGTATTACTTCCACTAACAATTCCAAGTCTCTTATCATAATTAATCGTCAGAGTATCTTCACTCCATGATTCACTGTCGAAGTCGACAAAGTCTTTATGATTCGATTCTGTATGATAACGGTTATTCGCAGTATCTACAATGATTGGCGTATGAGGAAGTATTGTCCCTTCATAATATTCCATTGTACTAACTGTCCCCTGGACAAGTAGCGTTTCTTGAAACAAAGCATATCCTACCGATAACAAGAAAAGATAGCACACGAAAAAAATACTAAAAACAGAAATAAATCTTTTAGAAAGTTTTCTCATGAGAATCACCTATGCCCTATTTTTTTCATTGTAACGAATTTACCCTAAAAAAGCAAGTATCACCTTGCTTCTCTCTTAATTAACTTCGCATGCATCACAACACGATGTCCAAAATTATCTTGACAAGTAGATAAAGTTAAAACCTTATCATTCGTATTTACTGTAGCTGAAAAATTTACTTCACTTCTACTCTTCATCGTATTTAAAAATTCTTGATAACTTTCTGTAGTCGAAAAATTCGTTGTAATATAATAACTTTCTGCCTCAATCGTATATACACTAAATACTTGCCACATCGTATTTTCAGTCGGAGTAGACATACGAATAATATAGTTATTTTTATTATTATACCAAGAACTTGTTAATATATTCTTTAAACTTCCAAACATGGTCTGATTATATCTACTATGGGCATAAATAATGGTATTTTGATCAAAATTGGTCGCATCATTTCGATAATCCATAAATACCCAACCCGCATCATTCTGAGTCTTATCAAAGGCATGAGACAAATAATAAGAATTATCTGTTGTTTGAACAACTGGATAATTGATATTGGTTCCCTTTACTTCAATCCATCCAACAGTATCAGAATTCTTTTGTAATAATTCATTAAAATCTACTTCTAACAAATCCATTTTAATATAATCCCAATAGTCATCTGGTTGATCTTCTTCAGGAGGATTTACAAGCTCTGTTTTCTCACTGTCTTTCTTCTCCGTTTTCTTTACCGTTTCTGAAGTCTCTTTCACTAATTGGTCAATTTTTCTATTATCCTGAAACCAATTCCAAATCAAAAACAAAGAAACAACAAAAACACAAAAAGAAAGAAAAAAAGCAAAGATCAAAAGACGTTTTTTACGACGCTGTTTTTTGATTCTCTCTACACGTGACATTCTTTTTGTTTTTTTCTTCTTCACTCTTATCCCCTCATTTTCTTTAGGATGATTGTTTCTCTTGTTCATATGTTTGACATTTGTCTTGAAACGTATCATAATCTGTTTCATCAATAAATCTCTTCAAGTAATCTTCTTGTTCTAAATGATCCAGTGTATCTGCTAACATTTTATACTCAGGTGTTTCTAAATCATTTGTCATATCTCTATCCTCTGCATTTTCTATCGCATTACTAAAAAATTCTGTATCTCCCATTTTTATTCCTCTCTTTAAAAGAAGTAGTTTTTTATGCTACTTCTCACTTCCATATAGTTTTAATAATTTATCGTAAATTCCAGGTTCCACACGATTTAAAGAATTAATTGTCAGTTCTAATGACTTATGATATTCTCCTTTATAAAACAAAACTTCAGAATATGTCAATTTCTTATCTAAACCTTCAACAGAACTACGATAACGATTCCCATAGACAATCGCCATTTCCGCAAACATTGCTGTTTTTAAAAGTTCTTTGGTTGTCATATAAAGTTTTAAAACCAAATCCCTTGCTGTATCAACCCTTGTATTTAAAGTAGTAATCGTAATTGGTTTCTTATCAAGTTCTTTTACAATCTCACGAATTGCAGCCCCTGCTTCCTTCAATTCTACAAAATAAGTATTTGGAATCACAGGTAAATTATAATCTCTAATTTTTAATTTAGACTCTTTTAGAATACCTCTAATTTCATCTAATTGTTCACGTGCCCTGATCTCATCTGCCTTCATTCCACCAATGACTTCTAACGTTTCATCTAATCGTTCTTGTAAAGAAACTAAACGATTTGTTAAAAGTTCAATTTCATTTGTCAATTTAGAATAGGCAAATGTACGATTTCCAGTATGTTCTTGAAAAATTTCAAAATCATGATTTAAAGTTAATAATTTATTTTTCACTTCATTTAATACCGCTACATCATCATTGGATAAGTGATAAGTATTTTTAATTGTGTCAAACTTCAAAAAGATATCTTCCACAGTACGATTCATCCTAGACAATTTTGTCTGGAATGTCTTACTTGCATTTTCATAAATACTACGTTCTTTCTTCTCTTTTTCAAAATCTTGATATAACTGTTCAAAATATTCTAATAATATTTTCAACTCAAATAAACTATCCTCTAAATTTAATTTCAAAGCTCTTTTGCGAATATCTAATATTTTCTTATTTGCCTCTTCAATATTATACTCGACATTCAAATAATCAAGAGGATAGCCTTGATGTACCATCGTCTTATAGATTTCCATAGATTCCGTCATTTTCTTTGGTAAAATACTCGTTGCTAAAAGTTCAATACTAGGTAATTCTTCGATCACAATTTCCATATGTTTTAAAGAATCATCGATCACTTTCATCACTTGTGTGATTTCTGTATATTGATTCTTATCCATCACAAGTTCAAACTGTTCAAACATCTTCGCAATCGTACCAAATTGATTTTTTACAACATCTTCCGCTTCTCCAAACTCTGTACGGGTTGCTAAAAACTTCTCATATAACTCTCGATACTTTGTCTTTAACTTTGTAATAATCGCACGATTTTTTTCTTCACTTGTAGTAATGGTACGAATCTCTGATAATAAGAATTCAGAATTTGCTTTTACTTTATACAATTCCATCTCTAACTTTGCAACTTTATACAAACTACTCTTATAATCTTTTTTAGAGAGAGAATAATCAGCTTCCAATAATAAATCAGTTACTTTCGGCATTTGATTCTTCTTAATATCTTCTAATCTCTTTTTCCAATTTTCATACATTGCTTCTACAGTTTCATTTTTTAAAAATGTCTCTACTTTTGACAATTCTGGAGAAATTGGTGCAGAATCAATTTCATTTTTTTCTATTTCAAGTTCTTCTAAATGACGCTTTAACTTTTTATTTCTCTTACTTCTCATCAAACATAGAACGAATACAACAAGTATAATAGTAATTGCATATATAGTAAGAAGGATTAAAGTATGCCTATTCACTTGTATCACCTCGTTAGTATAACTATATCACAATCGTGTATTTTTTTGCAATATTTTGTCTAATTTTTGTGAATATTGTAAAGTAGACCAAGTTTTTCATTGACTTTTCCACCTTTTTGTCATATAATTATGTATGCGTATGAACGAAAAGAGCAGCTGAATGATTTGCTTATTAATGTGTTTATTACCATGTGGGTTGTAGTAACTTTGCTGCTAAGCGAAACATTTTAAATAAACACCCTAGTAACATGATCATTCCCTCTCTCTTGGAAACTACGTAAGAAGGAGGAATAGTATGGCAAGATACACTGGTCCAGAATACAGAAGAGCACGTCGTGTTGGTTTCTCTACTACAGAAACAGGAAAAGAATTAGCTAAGAAACCATACGGACCTGGTGCACATGGACAAGATCGTAAAAAGAAAGCATCTAACTATGGAGAACAACTTCAAGAAAAACAAAAAGTTAGATACATGTATGGGTTAACAGAAAAACAATTCAAGAAAACATTTGTTATGGCTGGAAAATTAAAAGGAGTTCATGGTGAAGACTTATTAAAATTATTAGAAAGTCGTCTAGATAACTTAGTATATCGTATTGGATTTGCTACAACAAGAAGAGGTGCTAGACAATTAGTAAACCATGGACATATTACAGTAAATGGTAAGAAAGTAGATATTCCATCTTACCAAGTAAAACCTGGTGATGTCATTGCAGTAAAAGAAAATGCAAAAGAACATCCAGCAATTAAAGCTAGTTTAGAAGCTATGAACAAACGTGTTGAATTTATCACTTACGATGAGAAAAACATGAGTGCTACTTATGTCAGATATCCTGAAAGAAGTGAATTAAGCCCAGAAATTAACGAATCATTAATCGTTGAATATTACAACCGTTAAAAAGAGGAAGCAACTTTGCTTCCTTTTATTTTTGTCTATTTAAAGTATGATACTTTGTCAACAAAGCATCCAAAGAACGATCTTGTTCCGCAAGTATCTCTTGCACCTGCTTTTTTTGTTCTAAAGATAACTGCTCTGTTTGTTCTAAATAATAAATATCTGCTAAAGAAACATGATACAAAAGTGATAAAGCAAACAGACGAAAAACACTCTGTTGGTGCTCTAACCCTTTTTCTCGATCATATTCACTCAATGTATTCGTAATCAAACAATCATCAAAATCAATCCACTTAATATGACCATTCCAATACAAAATATTATCTACATCAATATCTGTATAAATATATTCAGAACGATGTTCCATACATTCTTTTTCCACTAAATACAAAAGTGATTCTAATTCCTTTTCATCAAATGTATCTAATTGTTGTGATAACGGTTGATATTGCTGTTCAAACACCATTTCATACCCGATAAAACCATCATTAGATAACCAAGCTTTCAGTGGAACAATATCTTTTTTTGACGGATGATTTAAAAAATACTGTACTACTTTTGCTATTCGTTCTCTTTTCTCGTTTCCAATCGAATCTTTATATATTTTCACTAAACGATTCGCATTCAATTGATAAATGATACTATCTTCACTTTCACGAAAAATAGGAAATTTGATATTCTTTTCATCAAGCCAAGTAATCTTCTCATTCATTCCATGTTCCAACATAATATTTCTTCTTACCACGACGAACAATTGTTAAAGTTTGTTCTAATGCCTCTTGTTTAGAAACAACAAATTCTAAGTCAGTGATCTTTTCTCCATTTACACTAATACTACCCGCTGTAATCCACTCACGGGCTTCTCTTTTACTACTCGCGATCTTATGAGTTACTAAAAATTCAACTAAGTTCATCTCTTCTGTGATATCAAAATGAGGAACATCCTTTAATCCGATCTTTAAATCCTTGACAGATAATTTTTGAATATTACCACTAAATAGTAATTGACTCATCTCTTCTGCTTTTTCAAACTCTTCTTTTCCATGTAAATCCGTAATGATTTCACAAGCTAATGCTTTTTGTGCAACACGACTTTCTGGGTGTTGTAATTGTTCTTTCTCAATTGCTTCTATTTCTTCTTTTGATAAGAATGTAAATACTTTTAAGTAGTGAATGATCATCTCATCATCTGTATTAATTAAGTATTGATATAATTCATAAGAGGATGTTTTATTTTTATCCAACCATAAGGCATTTCCTTCACTCTTACCAAATTTATTGCCATACTTATCTAAAATCAAAGGCATGGTAAATCCATAAGCAGTCTTGTTTAATTTCTTTTTAATTAAATCAATTCCTGTGGTAATATTTCCCCATTGATCAGAACCTTCTACTTGCATAATACAATTCTTTTCTTGAAATAAATGTAAGAAATCATTTCCTTGTATTAATGTGTAAGAAAACTCTGCATAAGTAATTCCAGTATCTAATCTTCTTTTAATAATATCTTTATTCAACATGTAATTTACGTTGATATACTTTCCTACATCTCTTAATAATTCCAAAAATGTAATATCCTTTGTCCAATCATAATTGTTTACAACTTCTGCTTTTCCATCAAAGATCGCACTCACTTGATTACGAATTCCTTCTAAATTCTTCTCTACTGTTTCTTTTGAAATTAATTCTCTTTCTGCAGTTGGTCTTGGATCTCCAATCAAACCTGTAGCTCCACCAACCAATAAAATAGGATGGTGTCCTGCTTTTGCTAAACGTTTTGCAGTCACCAAAGAAGAATAGTGCCCTAAATGTAAACTATCCGCAGTTGGATCTGTTCCCCAGTAAAAAGTCACTTTCTCTTCATCTAATTTCTTCTGTAAATCATCACCAGCGACGTCCTTAATTAAACCTCGCCACATTAATTCTTCATATAATGTCATGTTATCCCTCCTAAAATAAAAAAAGTATTTTACGTTTTAAGGGCGAAATAACCGCGGTACCACCTTAATTCATAAAATACTTTATGCACTCTTCTCTTAACGCGAGATGACGTTTCTACTCCTGACATATATTTCAAAAAAATATCTTGACTTATTCTCACCAACCATAAGCTCTCTTTTTTCCAATATTTTTTCTACTTAGAATCATTCCCTGTAGAATTTATACAGTTATCTTAACATATTCCCCTTATTTCGTCAAATGTTCATCCAAGCGTTGTTCTTGCTCTTTCAAATAATTTTCAGAAAGCATATTCTCACTCACTTGTTTTTTTAAAGAGACAATCTGTGGTAAAATATCTTTTATGCGATTTTCGATGCGATTGAGAATAGATGTTGATTTATCTGCTTTTTTAATCAATGCCATAAATACCGCAATATGATGACTCCCTAAATAAGTAAATAGTAATCTTGTTTGAAATTTTTTTAACTCATAAACAGGAAAGATCGTTACTTTATCACTATTAACAAATCTTCTAAAATGTTCCATATCTCTTGGATAAGAGTCATTAGCAAGTTGATCTAATAACTTTATCACTCTTTCCCTGTTTTCACGATCAAACTCTTTTAAATCCGCTGTCAAATAGTCTCCTCCAGATGGTCTTTCCACAAAAATAATTTTATTTTTTACATGAGCTTCTTTTTGAATGAGTTCTTCCTCCGGTATTTCATAGTACCTCAATAATCTCTCTTGCACTTCTCTTTGCATATTCTGGTAAAAACCAATTTGATTCTCCATATCTTCTAAATCTTCCCCACTGGAAGCTTGGGCGAAAACTTGATACTCTTCAATCTCTGATTCTAGCTTTTCCAAAATATAACTCATAATTTGTGCATAATACTTTGCACTTTCCTGTGGTAAAACATCATTCAAGTGTGTTAAGCTCTCTAAACTCTTTACATGATCCCAATATAATTCTTGATCTTGATGATAAACATCTTGCTCGTACTCGCTGTTTGGAAGCAACTCTTCAACCGAAACTGATTGTTGTTCCATCGTTTCCATTTCCGCTTGCTTTTGTCGTGCGATCAGAAGATCTTTTCTTTCCTGATCATACTGATAATAAATCGCTAAATCTTTAAAGAATTCTTCGCAATCTATTTTTGATTCAGATATTTCAGTAACAACCTTTTGTTCTTCCTCCGTCAAAGAATATAATTTTTTACTCATCATTTTACTACGAACACTTCTTAAAACACTTATTTTCTGTTCAATTCTTTTTTTATCCTCTCTTGCATGTTCATTATTTTTTTTCATCTCATCATATAACTGTGATAATAATTCAGCAAACTTACCATTTACTTCTATATACTGAGGAGAAATAGAATAAAATCTTGAAATTTCTTTTAATTCATCATAATGTTTTTCAGGAAAAAAATCTGACATCAGTTCTTTTTGACTTTTATTCCATGAGACAATTTGCATAATCACTCTATCTTTTTGACTAAGTAACTTCCTTAATAAGTGTTCCTGAGCTCTTTGTTTGTTCAAAGAATCTTGTTCTTTTTTGAAAGAATCTAAACTTTGAGCGATCAATTCAATCAAAATAGTTTCATATCTCGTCTTTTCTTTTAAAAATGCTTGAAATTTTTCTTCCAGAGAAAAACTTTTAGGATTCATGACTTTCCTCCTCATGTAATTCTTCTATAATAGATTCAATCTTTTTTCCATAAGCAATAGAATCATCGTATAGAAATTGCAATTCTGGAATGTGTCTTAATTCGACACGATCCATTAATTCTCTTCGAATAAATCCCCTAGCATCTTTTAAAGCCTTTAAAGTTTCTTCTTTTTTCTCTTCTTTCATCACTGTAACATATACTTTCGCATAACTAAGATCATTCGTTGTACTTACCTTAGTAACCGTTACAAGACGAATATCAGGATCCCTTACTTCTGTCATAAGAATCGCACTAATTTCTTTTTCTAATAAGCTATTTACACGTTCTACTTTTACTTGATTCATCTTAATCACCCTTCAATCTCACTATAACATAATTCCATTCCTTTTCACAACCATCTCAATATCTTTTTCTTGATTTCTTCTTCTTTTACAGTAAAATTCTGTTCTTTTAATGTTTCAATTGAAAAAAGTTGTGATAAAAAACAAGAATGTTCTAACGGAAGATTTTCTTCACTAAAAGCCTTTATTTG
>CALVJU010000098.1 GCA_944332375.1 uncultured Bacilli bacterium | reverse complement strand
CATCTTCCGAAAGAAAAACAAGATACTGTGATTAAAGCAGCCTTAAAGGAATTTACCAAAGTTTCTTTTGAAAATGCATCTATTAATCAGATTATTAAAGAAGCATCCATTTCTAGAGGTAGCTTTTATATGTATTTTCAAGACAAGGAAGATTTATATTTCTACTTGTTAGAACAATTTCGCATGCACTTCAAAGAAAATTTACTGTCTATTTTGGCAGAAGAACATGGAGATTTGTTCCGTACTTTTGAAAGACTTTTCGAACAAATTGTAGAATATTGTTTAAACAAAAATCGAAAATCTTTCTTTAAAAGAGTATTTACAGATATTAATAGTCGATCAGAGAAGAGGCTGTTTCCTACAAAAAGTAAAGTTCAAGAGATGGAAAGTGAACATGAACAGTTTTTAAGTCAAATTGATACAAAAAAACTCAATGTGGAAACAAGAGGCGATTTAGAAGAAATGGTTGGTTTATTGTTTGGTATGACCTTGCATACCTTAGTACACTCTTTTGTAAGGGAAGATACGAAAGAAGAGATGATATCTTCATACCAAAGAAAATTAGAATTATTGAAAAATGGAATGATGAAAAGATAGAAAGGATTTGAGAATTATGATTAGAATTATAAAACACCTATGTAAATATTGGTATTCGGTTTTGATCGTCATCGCACTTTTATTTGTGCAAGCAGCTTGTGATTTATCACTACCAGAATATACTTCTCGTATTGTCAATACTGGAATACAAGAAGGGGGAATTGAAGACAATGTTCCAGAAGCAATGAGTGTTGATACTTTCCAACATGCACAATTGTTTTTAGAGGACGAAGATGCATATTTTGTAGAGGATCATTATCAACTGATTACAAGGGATCAGGCTACAAAAGAACAATTAGATTCTTATCCAGAATTAAAAAATGAAGATATTTATTTACTAGAAGAGATTGATCATGATGCCCGTGATGAATTAAATCAGATCTTACAAAAGCCATTCACTTATTTATTGTTATTTTCTGGTGATTCAGAATCTGGGAAAGAAATAGAACAACAGATGATGGCAAATCTTCCAGAAGAGATGAGACAAATCCCAGATCTTACGATGATGGATGTCCTAGAGATGATGCCAGAAGAATCTCGTCAAGAAATGACAAAAGAAATGGATCAGGCAATGGAAGACATGCCAGATACATTGTATGAACAAAGCGCAGTCCAATTCATCAGATCAGAATACGAAACTTTGGGAATGGATACGGATCAGATTCAATTGAACTATATCTTCGTGTCTGGTTTAAAAATGCTAGGTTTGGCATTAGTATCTATGGTGGCAACAATCTCAGTAGGATTTTTAGGATCTCGTATTGCTGCAAGACTTGCACGTGATCTTAGAAATCAAGTATTTACAAAAGTTGTAGAATTCTCCGAAGGAGAAATGAAACAATTTTCAACAGCAAGTTTAATTACACGTAGTACCAACGATATTCAACAAGTACAAATGTTGTTAGTATTTTTACTTCGTACCATTTTCTATGCTCCAATTATCGCCATTGGTGGTGTTGTAAAAGTATTAGCAACAAAAACCGGTATGGCTTGGATCATTGCTGTTGCAGTAATGGCAATCTTAACACTTGTAATTGTATTATTTGCGATTGCAATGCCAAAATTCAAACGTGTTCAAAAATTAATCGATCGTTTGAACTTGGTAACACGTGAAATCTTAACAGGACTTCCAGTGATTCGAGCATTTGCAAAAGAAAAACACGAAGAACAACGTTTTGATAAAGCCAATAAAGACTTAAAGAACAACCAATTATTTATTGTTCGTGTCATGTCAACTATGATGCCACTGATGATGTTTACCATGAATGCGATTGCGGTATTGATCGTTTGGGAAGCTGCAAAGGGAATCGACAGTGGAATTATGCAAGTAGGAGATATGATGGCATTTATTCAATATACAATGCAAATTATCATGGCCTTCTTAATGATCTCACTGGTATCAATTATGTTACCACGTGCCATTGTCAGTATCGGACGTATTGATGAGGTCTTAAAAACACCATTAACTATCTTGGATCCAGAAGAACCAAAAGAAGGAAAGGAAAAGGGAACAGTAGAATTTAAAGATGTCTCTTTCCGCTATCCAGATGCCGATGGATATATGTTACACCATATTCACTTTAAAGCAAACAAAGGAGAGACCGTTGCCTTTATCGGTTCTACAGGTAGTGGTAAATCAACATTAATTAATTTAATCCCACGTTTCTTTGAAGCGAGCAAGGGAGAAATCTTAGTCGATGGAGTCAATGTAAAAGACTACGATCAACATGATTTACGTGAGAAAATTGGATATGTCCCTCAAACAGGAATTTTATTCTCTGGAACCATTGCTTCTAACTTACGTTATGGAAAAGAAGATGCAACAGAAAAAGAAATTCATGAAGCTTTAGACATTGCTCAAGCAAGTGAATTTGTAAACAAATTAGAAAAGGGAATTGAAAGCCCTATCAGTCAAGGTGGTACCAATGTCAGTGGTGGACAAAAACAACGTTTATCTATCGCCCGTGCAGTGATTAAAAGACCAGAGATTTATATCTTTGATGATAGTTTCTCTGCTCTTGATTTTAAAACAGATGCAGCACTTAGAAAAGCATTAAGAGAAAAAACAAAAGGAAGTACGATGTTAATTGTCGCACAACGTATTAGTACCATTATGAACGCAGATAAAATTGTAGTGTTAGATGATGGAAACGTTGTCGGAATAGGTACACATCAAGAACTATTAAAAACTTGTGATGTATATCGTGAAATCGCACTTTCACAATTATCAAAGGAGGAATTAGATTATGAAGGGTAATAGACCAAGTACTACAGATAAAGCAAAAGACTTCAAAGGTACTTTAAAACAATTAGCGCATTATCTATCTCCTTATAAGTATCATATTTTAACCGTTGTATTATTTGCCATTCTTTCAGCAGCTTTTTCCATTATTGGTCCAAAGATCATGGGAAATGCGACGACAGAAATATTTAATGGTCTCATGGATAAAATTGGTGGAGGAAGTGGAATTGACTTTGCAAAAATCGGAAGAATTCTCATTTTCTTACTGGGGTTATATGCAGTTAGTGCATTCTGTATCTTTATTCAAAACTTTTTAATGTCTGGAGTCAGTCAAAAAATTGCTTATGGATTAAGAAAACAGATTAGTGAAAAATTAAATCATTTACCAATGAAATATTTTGATACTAAAACACATGGTGAAATCTTAAGTAGGGTAACCAACGATGTAGATACCGTTAGTTCCAACCTAGATCAATGTATGACACAAATGATTACTTCTATTACCACTTTAATCGGAGTAGTCATTATGATGCTCACCATCTCACCACTGATGACACTAGCAGTCATTATCATTATTCCAATTGCTTTGATCATCCTTGCCTTTATTGTTAGCCATTCTCAAAAATACTTCCAAAGACAACAAGAATATTTAGGCCATGTCAACGGAAAAGTAGAAGAAGTATATGGTGGACACAATATTGTAAAAGCATTTAATGGAGAAGAAGATGCTAGAGAAGAATTCCAAAAATTAAATCAAACACTTTATCGTTCTTCTTGGAAGAGTCAATTCTTCTCTGGAATTATGCATCCACTTATGAACTTCATCGGAAACTTAGGTTACGTTGTTGTTTCTATCATGGGTGGATACTTAGTCATTCAAAATCAAATTACCGTTGGAGATATTCAAAGTTTCATCCAATATGTTAGAAACGTTATGAACCCACTTTCTAACGTCGCACAAGTTGTAAATTTAATTCAAGCAACGATTGCTGCTGCAGAAAGAGTATTTGAATTCTTAGGAGAAGAGGAAGAAGTTCCAGAAACAGAACATCCTGTCTCTACAGAAAATTTGAGTGGAAACATCACATTCTCTCATGTAAAATTCGGATACAATCCTGATAAGACAATCATTAAAGATTTTAATGCAACTGTAAAACAAGGACAGAAAGTCGCAATTGTAGGACCAACAGGGGCAGGAAAAACAACCATGGTAAAACTGCTGATGCGTTTTTATGATATCAATAGTGGAAGTATTCAAATTGATGGTCATGATATCAAAGAATTTAAACGTCAAGATTTAAGACGTATGTTTGGAATGGTATTACAAGATACCTGGTTATTCTCTGGTACCATTGAAGATAATGTCAAGTATGGAAAAATGGATGCGACATTTGAAGCAGTAGAAAATGCTTGTCGTGAAGCGCATGCAGATCATTTCATTAAAACCCTTCCAGATAGTTATCACATGGTCATTAACGAAGAAGGAAACAACGTCAGCCAAGGGCAAAAACAATTACTTACCATTGCCCGTGTTATATTAGCGGATCCTAAAATCTTAATCTTAGACGAAGCAACAAGTAGTGTTGATACACGTACCGAAGAATACATCCAAAAAGCAATGGATAAATTGATGGAAAATAGAACAAGTTTTATCATTGCCCATCGTTTATCAACCATTCGTAACGCAGATTTGATTTTAGTAATGGATCATGGTGATATCGTAGAACAAGGAAATCATGAAGAGTTATTAAAGAAAAATGGTTTCTATGCGAAACTTTATAATTCACAATTCGAAGAGTAAACGGTCATGTAAACTGTTTACTTTTTTCTTGTGTTTTATTAAGATTGTGTTATGATAGAAATAGAAAGTAGGAGTTTTATGAATCAAGAAGAAAATCAAAAGGAGAGTGTACAGACATCGGCGAATAATCCACAAATGCAAATGTTACAACAGATGCAAACACAAATACCACCACAACCAAATTCGGTTGGGTCAATCCCACCGAAAGAGCCAAAACAAAAGAATCACAATCAATTATTTTTAGTCATTGTATTTCTGATTGTGATCGCGATTCTTTGTATTTGTTTATTTCTATTATTTCAAGAAAATAAAACATTAAAAGATTATCAAGAGCCAACAACAAGTGAGAATCAAACAACAAGTACTCCAAGTACTACAATAGTATCTCCATCAGCAAGCGTCACACCAAGCACTCCAAAAGGTTACACGGGAAAAGTCGTTTGTACGAAATATGAAACCGTAGATACAGGTTTGGGTTACGTTACACATACAGGAACTTTTGAGGATGGAGTGATTTCTTATTTAGAAATCCAAATTTATTTACAGTATGGAGAAGATATTTCGTTACAAGATAGACAAGCAATCGTAGAAGATCCTAATATTGTGGGAGAAACATTAAGACAACAATTTGGTTTTTCTAATTTTACAGTAGATGCAACGTTAGATGGCTATACTATGACAATACAAGGATTATTAGATCAAATCGATCCTGGGCTATTAACGTCTAATGCAATCTATCCAAATATGACGAATGGTGCTTTTTTGAATAGTCGTACGACATATGGATTTACATGTAATTCTGAAATTTAAATCTGTCAAGCAGAGAGTATAACTGAAAAATCGGTTGTACTTCTTTTTTGTTCGTGATAAAATAGAGGTAATAGAATAGACTAGGGCTATTCTAAGAGTAGTATATCAAAGAAATAGAAGGAGTTATGTATGAACAATAATGAAAATCAAGATTGGATGAATGTATTTAATAATCCAACAGGGGGAAATGATCAACCAAGCAACAGTCCACAAGGGACAACGGAAACGGGAGGAAATAGTGTTCCTTCTCAACCAGCAAATAATATGGGAAATGGCCCAGTTGTTTCATCGGTAGAATCACCAAATGGAAATCCTATGCCTACTTCCCCAGAACAACCACAAACACCGGTAATGCCAACAGTAGAAACACCAACAGGGGTGGTAAATCCTACCATACCAGAAGTAAACGTTACAAATAATATTTCAAGCGGAATGCCTAATATGAATACAGGAGTGGCAGAACAATCAAATATGAGTCAACCAAGTAATATGGGAATGCCTATACCACCACAGGAGACACAACCAAATCTAGGAGCAGGAATACCTGAACCAATGGCAGTACATCAACCAATCGGAGTACAGCAAAATTCAGCACCTGTGAATCCTGCAATGCCAAATACAGGAAATGATCCAATTCTTGGTGTCAATTCAAATCCAATTCCACCAATGCCACAACCAACTGCAATGAATCAAAACTTAGGAGGAGTGGGACAACCAGGAGCCATGGCAGAAATGAATATAAATCCACAAATGAATATGATGAACCAAATGGCAAATAATGGTAATAACGGTACTGTTCCACCTGCTCAAGGAGGAATGAATACAACTTCTGCTCCAAGTAGTACACCAGCAC
>CALVJU010000097.1 GCA_944332375.1 uncultured Bacilli bacterium | reverse complement strand
AAAGAATCCTTAGATAATCTGAAAAGACAACAAATTCAGAAAATGATTATGTTGACAGGAGATTCTAAAGATGCAGCAGAACGTGTTTGTAAAAAACTACCTATTGATCAATACTATGCTTCTTTATTACCACAAGATAAATTAGAACGTGTTGAAAAATTGATGGAAAATGATGAAAATAGAACGCTTGCCTTTGTCGGTGATGGTATGAACGACGCACCTGTACTTGTACAAGCAGATATTGGAATTGCAATGGGAGGACTAGGAAGTGATGCGGCAATCGAAGCAGCTGATATTGTCATCATGGACGATGATCTTTCTAAAATTAGTGAGGCAATTTCCATTTCTAAACGAACATTGCGAATTGTAAAACAAAATATTATTTTCGCAATTGCAATCAAAGTATTTTTCTTGTTATTAGGAGCTTTTGGAATTGCAAATATGTTGGAAGCAGTATTCGCAGATGTTGGAGTTTCTGTCCTTGCAATTTTAAATTCTATGAGAACGCTGCAAACAAAACAAAAGATAGAAAATGGAAAATAGTTCGTTTTCTATTTTTTTGTGTTTTGTGATAAAATGAATATGTTTGGAGAGGATTGTATGAACCAAAAAGAGAAAATAGAACATAGTATTATTACAAAATATCGAAAGAAAATATGGAGACCATTTATGAAAGCTGTACGTGATTTTGAACTCATTCAAGAACATGATAAAATTGCAGTTTGTATTAGTGGTGGAAAAGATTCCATGTTACTTGCGAAATGCTTAGAGGAATTACAAAAACATGGAAATGTTTCTTTTGATCTTGTTTATTTAGTCATGGATCCAGGTTATCAGTCTGTGAATCGTAAGCAAATTGAAAAGAACTTGGAAATACTTGGAATTCCGGCAACAATTTTTGAAAGTAATATTTTTCACGTTGCAGAAAAATCTAGTGAAACAAGAAATGATAATCCATGTTACTTATGTGCCCGTATGAGAAGAGGAGCACTTTATAGTAAAGCAAGAGAATTAGGATGTAACAAAATTGCACTTGGCCATCATTTTAACGATGTCATTGAAACTGTTTTATTAAATTTAATTTGGAATGGCCAATTTTCAAGCATGATGCCAAAATTACACAGTACAAATTTTGAAGGTATGGAATTAATCCGTCCATTATACTATGTGAAAGAACAAGATATTATTTACTGGGCAAACTATCATCAATTAAAATTTATTGATTGTGCTTGTTCTGTAACGAAGAAAGGAATTGGAAAAAGAGCACTCATCAAACAGTTTGTTCAAGAACTGTTAGAATTATATCCTAAAGCAGACATTAATCTCTTGAATGCAACAAAAAATGTCAATTTAAATACTTTATTAGGTTGGGAAGATGAATCAAAACATAGTTTTTTAGATCATTATGATGAGAAAAAATAGCTGTCATTGACAGTTTTCTTGTTTTGTGATAAGATACCACTTACCGGAAAAAGGGGATGTTATTATGAAATTAAATGAAAATGAAAAACAATTATTGAGAAAAGAGATAGAACAACAAGCATATTGCAGTGAAGCACGATTACATATTGGAAAGGAAATATTAGAACAACTACTATTTGATGAAACAATGGTAAAGATTAAAGATACAAACAGTGCTAGAGAAATCTATCAAGAATGTGCTATTGGTAGATCATTACCAAGTGTTTCTAATGAAACAGGAGTACCAGGTAAATATTTACCGATTAAGTTTGTTGTATGGTCAGGGCCATTTCTTTCTCATATTGATTTAAGTGAGGTTTCATTTGAAGATGTGATGTGGGATTTATCTTATAATGAGTTACTTTTTGAGAATGGAGAATTTTCAAATTTCTATGAAAGAGTGAGAGAATTGGATCTTTCCAATACGAATGCAAAAATTGATTTCAAAAAATCTTTTTTAGGAAAACATGCTTATGAAAATGTGATTAGTGGTTGTAATTTTGAAGGAACAAATTTATCTAATAATATAATTACTTCTAATACAATTATTGAAAATAGTAATTTACAAAATACGAACTGTCATTTTTTATTTCATTTAGGAAATCAAAAAACAAGTAATATTAAAATTTATCACAGTAATTTAAATGGTACTGATTTTGAAGGAAGTATTGTTGACGATACCTTCTTTCAAGAAGAAAGTATCGATGGAATGGAAGCATGGATTGATGAAAATTCTTCTTTAGCTCATACGGGTATTCATATTTTTATGTCTTCTGTTCCAGGAGAAGTAAGAGAATTAATCAATATGGAACAACATGTTGAAAATGAAATGATCAAGGAAGAAAATAAAGAAATGTTAAATGAACAAATTGCACATACGGTAGAGGGAATGTCTAGCTCTATTTATGAAGCCTATCTAACAGCTTGTAAAGTATGCCACATGTTAGAAGATGGAAAGCTAGATGGATGTTACTTAAATGGTTCCTATGTTTCTAGTGAAAAGACAAAGATTATGGGAAAACGTGGGAATTAGTATATAAGTCTTTTAAAAATAGAAAAGTTATGATATAATGAAAATGTCTAAAGGATAAGGACCAATTTTAGAAAAACCTACTAAAGTAATGATTGGGAATCTAATTGGTAGATGGTGTTGAATACTTAAATATTATTTAAGGATCCTAAAGTCTATCATGTGATGCCCACCTGGGAGATCAGGTTTTTGATCATTAGAGGTTCCCTTTGGACTTTTTATTTATATTTGGAACGTGATAGGAGGCTTTTGTGGGTACGAAATTGTGTAAAAATTGTGCTTCTAAAATTCCTGTGAATGCACAAATTTGTCCTAACTGTGGAGCAAAAGTTGATGAAAAAAGAATCATTATAGAAGAAGAACAAGAAGAAACAAGAGAAGAAAAGGAATCAAGGCAAAATCCTTTTGGGTTTCAAAAGCATGGTCCTTTTTATAAATGGGTTACTTTGGTTTTAGCAATCTTCTTAGGGTGGCTAGGAATTCATAAGTTTTATGAAAGAAAATATTACATGGGACTTCTTTATTTAATTACTGGTGGTTTTTGTGGTATTGGGATTGTTTTAGATATTTTGGTGTTACTAGGAAAGCCAAAAATATATTATAATTATTATTGATAGTCATAGGACTATTTTTTTTGAAAACTTCTCTTTTTAGGGGAGTTTTTCTTTTTGTTTTGAAGTGGACTATGATATAATGGTAAAAGTAGGAGAGAGAGATATGGAGTTTACAAGATTGGAATATTTAATTCACGATAAGATCGATGATTTGCACCAGAAAACAGTTTTGATTTTAGGACTGGGTGGTGTTGGTGGATATACTGTAGAAGCACTTGCAAGAAGTGGCATTGGACACTTAATTTTAGTGGATTATGATGAGGTAGATATTACCAATATCAATCGTCAAGTCATTGCGACAACCAAAACAATTGGTAAGAAAAAAGTAGATGCATGGAAAGATAGGATTAATGAAATTTCTCCATCTTGTCAAGTAACGACTATGTTAGAAAAAATAACCGATGAAAATATAGAGATTCTTTTTTCTCTAAAAGTTGATTTTATTGTAGATGCTTGCGATACCATCCCAGTGAAATGCAAGTTAATTCAATTTTGTCTAGAAAAAAAGATTCCTTTGATCTCTTCTATGGGAACTGCAAATAAATTGGATCCAACAAAGTTAGAAATTATAGATATTCGTAAAACGAGTTATGATCCTATTGCGAAAATCATTCGTAATTATGTAAAAAAAGAACATTTAAAGGGTAAAATACCAGTTGTATGTAGTACAGAACCTAGTAAGAAATTAGATGGTAAATTAGGTACGATTGTCACTGTACCGGCAGTTTGTGGATTTTTACTTGCCCATTATGTTTTATCATTCTTTTTAAAGGAGAATCAAAAATGAAGTTAGAAAATACATTGAAAATGTTTGTGAAGTCTTTTTCAGGAAATGTCATGGGAATTGGAATTGAGTCTCAACAGATTACAGAAGCTTTGCAAAAGCAAGAACAGATCTCTAATTGTCTTCTATTAGACTGCTATGACACAATCGGTATGCAAGATACAAAAAAAAGAGGAAGAAATAAAAAGATTCCACTTAAAAAATTAAGAAAAAAAGTTGGCAAGAAAAAAATGGATTATATTCTTTGCCATACAAATAGTATTGATCCTTATTGGAGATATTTTATTCGTGATAGTGTTTATATGACTTCTAAAGAAATAATTTATTATGGAAAAGAAGAAGAATGTAGTTTAGAATTAGAAGAGTTTATAAAAAGATATAAAAGATATAAAAAGATAGAGATAGAAACAGAAAAAGAAGGGGAGTATCAGATCATTTTTATTCATTTGAACGGAGCAAAGAATCATCGTATTTTGGATATATTTTATTTTATTGGAGATTCCCTTTATCAAGCCATTCAACTGTTTGGCGATTATTTAGTACAGTAAGGTAGTGATAGGATGTATTTAAAACAAATTATTACACAAGGATTTAAGTCATTTGCGGATAAAACCGTATTAGAATTTCACCCTGGAATCACGGGAATTGTAGGACCTAATGGAAGTGGAAAAAGTAATGTCGTGGATGCAGTACGTTGGGTATTAGGAGAACAATCAATTAAATCATTGCGTGGAGATGATAAGATGACCGATGTCATTTTTTCTGGCTCTAAATCTAGAAAAGCAATGAATGTTGCTTCTGTTACTCTTGTATTTGATAATTCAGATCATTATTTAAAAGTACCTTACGAAGAAGTGTCTATTACAAGAAGAGTTTATAAAGATGGCAGTAATGAATATTTATTAAATCACGAACGTTGTCGCTTAAAAGATATTTCTGAAGTACTTTTGGATACAGGAGTAGCTAAAGAGAGTTTTAATATTATTTCTCAAGGAAAAATCGAAGAAATATTATCAAGTAAACCAGAAGATCGTCGTGTGATATTTGAAGAAGCTGCTGGAGTTTTAAAATATAAAAAGAGAAAAGAAGAAGCACTTCGTAAATTAGATCGTACTAATGATAATATGAAACGTGTTGAAGATATTATTGAAGAGTTAAAAGTACAAGTAGAACCATTAAAAGAACAAAAAGAAAAAGCTTGTATTTATAAAGAAAAATCAGAACAATTACAGAAAGTAGAAATTTCTGTGATCACTCATGATATTCATAACTTACATACAGAATATGAGGAAACGAAACAACAGTTAGAAAAAAGAAATCAAGAAGTTCTTGCCATGGATACAACGAATCGACAAAATGAAGCGATGATTGCAAAATACAAAGAAAATGTTGCAAAGATAGAACAACAAATGGAAACTGTAAGACAAGAATACATGGATCTTTCTACTTTAGCAACCAAATTAGATGGAGAAAGAAAACTTATTACTGAGAGAAAGAAATATGAAGTAGATGATCAGGCACTTCTTAGTCAAAGCTTATTATTAAAAGAAGATGCAGAGAAATTAAATACAGATATTCGTGTCTTAGAGAGTCAGATTCAATTAGAAAAAGAGAATTATCAAACCATTTTAAAAGAGAGTCATAAGTTAAAGAATGAGGAAAAAGAAATTCAGAATCAAAAGAGAAAGAAGAATCAAACAATTCAAGTTTCTGTTCGTTCTTATGAACAATGTCTACAAAAAATTAGAGATTTAGAAGAAGCAATTGATACCTCGTCTTCTTTACCACTTGCTGTAAGAAGTATCTTAAATGAACCGCGTTTATCCGGAATTCACGATGCAGTATCGAAACTAATAGAGATTGATGAAAAGTATACAGATGCATTTTCTGTAGCACTAGGAGCAAGTTCTAATTATATTGTCGTAGAAAAAGAAAAAGATGCGAAAGAAGCGATTGCTTATTTGAAACAAAAACATTTAGGGAGAGCTACTTTTTATCCATTAGATGTCATTCAAAAGAAAGAATTAGATCCAGATCTGTTCTATCGTTTGAAAAAAGAAGAGGGATTTTTAGGGATTGCTTCTGATCTCGCATCCTTTGCTCCAATTTACGCAAATATTGTCAAAAACTTATTAGGACTTACAGTTGTAGTAGATACTTTAGACCATGCTTCTTTGATTGCAAAAAAATTTCACCATCGTCTTCGTATTGTGACATTACAAGGAGAATTGCTCCAACCAGGTGGATCTTTAACGGGTGGTTATTTAAAACCAACACATAATCCTTTAAAAGATAAATTTGATTTAGAACAAGAAAAAACAAAACTTCACTTATTAGAATCAGAAAAGCAGACATTAGAAGAAGAAATGAATGAGATTGATAATCAGTTAGCAGCACTTTCTGATCAAGTTTATTTAAAAGAAAAAGAGAAGATGACAAAGTCTTTCTGGATTGATGAACAAGAAAAGAAATTAGAACAATTAAAATTAAGAAAACAAGATCGCACAGATGAGTTAAAACGTACGGAACAAGTATTAAATCGCACGTTATCAGAAGAAGAGGAACGTACAATTCAGGCTTATTATGATACTTTAGAAAAGAAAGAAAGTATAGAAGTAAAACTAAACTATTTAAAACAAGAACATTTAAAAGCAAAGAGTAGTTTAGAAGATTTAGAATTCGCATCAAAACGAGAGAATAGTTTATTCCAGAGTAAGAACAAAGAGATCCAATCATTAGAAATCAGTTTAAATCGTATGGATGTGAAATTAGATACACTTCTTTCTTCTTTGACAGAAACTTATGGAATGACTTATGAACATGCAAGTTATCATTATCCATTAGAAATGGAAATAGATAGTGCAAGAGCATTGATTTCTAAATTAAAAACGGATATGAAAGAATTAGGAGAAGTCAATTTGGGTTCTATAGAAGAATATGAGAGAGTTCATACACGTTATGATTTCTTACTCAGTCAAAAAGAAGACTTAGAAGAGGCAATTAAACAATTACTTGAAATTATTGACGAAATGGATACAGTGATGAAAGAAGAGTTCTTACATACCTTTGAAATCGTCAATGCGAATTTCAAGACAACATTCCAAGAATTATTCCGCGGGGGAGATGCAACATTGAAACTAACAGATAAAGACAATATTTTAGAAACAGGAATAGAAATTATTGCTTCTCCACCAGGAAAAAAATTAACAACCATTGGACTTTTAAGTGGAGGAGAAAAAACATTTACTGCAATCAGTTTATTGTTTGCGATTTTGAAATCACGTCCTGTTCCATTCTGTATTCTCGATGAAGTAGAAGCAGCCTTAGATGAAGCAAACGTAGATAGTTTTGGAAAGTATGTTCAAAAATTAAAAGAAAAAACACAGTTTATCTTAATTACTCATAAAAAGAAAACAATGGAATATGCAGATGTTCTTTATGGAATTACTATGCAAGAGTCAGGAGTAAGTAAATTAGTGAGTGTTAAGTTAGAGGAAATGAAAAATGGATAAAAAATCCCACATGGCACTGATTCATCAAATGGATCAGATTGAAAGAGGGAAGAGTAGTGGCTTTTTAAATTTGCAAGAGCAAAAGATATTAAAACAATTACTTGATAAGAATCATATTTCTTATCAAGTATATTCTTATTTTGGACATCAAGATCGCGTTATTTATAGTAAAACACGTCCTAAGGTTTCTCTTTTAGAAATAAAGACGGATGCTTTACTTACTCATCAAATGTTATTAGGAAGTTTCTTTTCTCTACAACTCGATTCTAAAATACTTGGTGATTTTATTCAGTATGAGAATCGCTATTATATGTATGTAGATGCGAAATACAAGGATTATCTCTTAGAAAACTTTCGCCAAGTAGGAAGATACTCGGTAACTTTGAAGGTGGCTCATCTTCATGATTTAGATGATTATCAACCAGCTTTGGCTTCCCATATTCTACTTGTTTCAAGTTATCGGCTGGATCACATTGTAAGTCAAATTACTGGGTTTAGTCGAAGTAAAGTAAAAGAATTATTCCATGAAGAATGGATTCGTTATATGGATGAGACAGTTCTTACAGGAAGTATGAATGTAAAAGAAGGAGATATTTTCTCTATTAGAAAATTTGGAAAATATCAAGTTGGAGAATGCCAAGGGAAAACAAAAAAGAACCGAATTATTTTAGAAATAAGGAAATATTTGTTTGAATGAGAAAGAATGATTGATATAGTCATTGTTTCTTTTTTTGAAGAGGATAAGCATTCCTGTTTGAGTTGCTTCCCACAGGGATCTGTGATAAAATGATTTTATAGAAAGAGGAGATAACCATGAAGAAAATATTAACAGGATTAAAACCAACCGGAGAATTAACTCTTGGTAATTACATCGGAGCAATCAAACAGATGAAACAATTGCAAGATCAATACGATTCTTATTTATTTGTCGCTGACTTGCATGCTCTAACCGTTCCACAAAATCCAAGTGATTTAAGACGTAGAATTAGAGATTTTTTAGCTCTTTATATCGCATGTGGAATTGATCCAAACAAGAATTTAATTTATTTACAATCAGAAAACGAATTTATTCCCGCTATTTCATGGTTATTGGAATGTTCCACTTATTACGGAGAAGCTTCTCGTATGATTCAATTTAAAGAGAAATCGAAACAACATAGTAATTTCTCTGTAGGATTATTGACATATCCCGTACTGATGGCTGCAGATATTTTATATGCTGATATCGATCTTGTTCCAGTTGGAATTGATCAGAAACAGCATGTAGAATTGGCCCGTGATATTGCAATTCGCTTTAATAAGAATTATGGAGACACCTTTGTAATTCCTGAAGCATTGATTTCTGAAACAGGAACAAAAATAAAAGATTTAAAAGATCCGACAAAGAAGATGAGTAAATCTGAGGAGAATCCAAATGGTGTAATCTTAATGTTAGACGAAGAAAATGCAATTCGTAAAAAGATCATGGGGGCAACAACAGATTCAGAAATGAGTGTTCATTTTGATGAAGAAAAGAAACCTGGTATTTCAAACTTAATGAATATTTATGCAGCATTGAAAGAAAAGACAATTGATGAGATTGAAACAGAATTTCAGGGGGAAAATTATGGAACATTTAAAAAGAAAGTTGCAGATGCAGTAGTGGAAACATTACTTCCAATTCAAGAAAGATACCATGAATTATTACACAGTAATGAATTAGATCATATATTAGATCAAGGAATTGCCAAATCAAGAAAGATTGCAAAAAATAAATATCAAGATATGGCAAAAAAAATGGGGTTAGAAAGATAATTGGTGAAATATGAAAAAAGAAACGAAAATTGCTTTGGCAATCGTGCTTGTCATTGTTCTTATTTTATTCGCAGTATTTCTTTACTTTAAAATGACTTATTTAAGTCATGGAGAAGTAAAAGCAGAAATTGCAAAAGAAATGAATGTAAAAGAAGAAGATCTTTACTTTGAAAAGATAGAATTAGATCTTGATTCCGGATTATATGAAGTAGATGTTTATTATGATAATCAAGATTATGAGTTTAAATTGGATGGCAAAAAGGGAGATGTAGTCCAAACGGATTACATACCAGCAACAGATTCTCCAACTCCCGCTCCATCTGTGGAAGGACTAGGCGAATTAACAAGTGAAGAAGCAAAACAAGTAGCACTTTCTGATGCACAAGTGACAGAAGATGAAGTAATAAATCTACGTGTAGAAACAGATTATGATGATCATGTTCTTGTTTATGAGATTGATTTTGTATCAGGAGAAACAGAGTATGATTATAAAATTAGAGCAAGTGATGGAACCATTTTAGAATCTGATAAAGATCATAGGAATCATTAGGAAAGAGAAGTACTCTTTCTTTTTTTAGAGTCTGAAAGAAGAATTGTGATATAATACATAGCAAGAAAAGTGATGATTGGTGAAACAATGGAAAGAAATAATGGAGGAGATGACCATTGCTGACAGTAAAAAAGTGTTTTGATAACTGCGTTTCAACAGTTTTGCTATCAAACATGATCTCTGCAAAACAGAAAAATTTATTATGGACTCGAAAATACAGAGATCAGGAAAAGGTAGCGATTAAAAATAAAATGATAGCAATCACGAATGACGAATTACCTGTTTCTGCAATTGACTTTGATGAGATTAAATATTTATTTATAGAATTTTTTAAAAAAGATTCTACCAATGAAGATTTTTATAAGTTTATAAAAAAAGATATTGATATCATCCATGAACGGATTGACGACATTATGAATTACTTATTAGAAATAGAAAAAAATAAGAATATCATTACTTGCGATATGTTAGATGTTGTATTAAAAATATATCCGGAAGCAAAAAGAATATTTTATGATAGAGAAAACTTTTATCAATTAGTCGAAGAAAATTGGAATAATATTGTGGAATTGTTAAAGCTAATGGATAAACATAACATTGTTCATTCACTGGAAATGGGTATTTATTTTTTTAATTATGTTCAAAGTGAAAACAAAATATTTGAAAGTAAGGATTGTTTAAACTTTTGCTATCAATATTTTACGAAAAATATTGAGCAATGCAGTTTAAATCAACTTTATTTATTTGGTTCTGTATTGCCAGATGAATTAACGAATCAGTATCTAGAATTATTGATTGACAAAGATGTATTTCAACATTTACAATTTATTGATGATCATGGACAATTGTTAAAGAATGAGATGAAAAAAATAAATAGAAATGAAAAATTCCAAGAAAATTTTTTGCAATATTATTCTAAAAAAATTAATCTTAATTTCACAGAGTTTTTCAAGCAGACGAAAATTGCTGTACTAATAAAACATATATCTGATTATCAGAAATTTTATTCAGTGGAAGAAATTGATAAAATATTTCGTATAATACGGAGTGATATTAGCTTTATCATTTGTAATGATTTTGATTTATTTAAAAGTGAAGAATCAAGTTTACCATTTTTTCACATAAAAGAATTATTGTTAACCAATGATATTGACCATTTATGGAAGATTGATGCATATTATGATGATCTGACACCTGTGTTAGAAAACATACTCATTAAAAGGTTACAAAATCATACTAATATTTCGATTATAGATAGTATAAAATCTCCATTTACAAAGGACTATATCTCTTTCATGAAAGGAAAACAACCTGAAGTAAGAGAAAAATTGTATTCCATATTCTACCAACATTTTGCAAAAAAATTTAACATTGAAAATAATGATTATGATAAGTACCTGTATCAATTATTTCTGAAATATGTTGATGGAAACCATATTTATGCTATTTCAAAATTAGAGTCAGTAAAAGAGATGCTTGTATTTTTAAAAATGCGGTATTGGCAATTTGATTGTAATCAAATAACAGAAGAGCAAATAAAAAATGTAAATGTGAAACATCTTTTTCAGTTAAATAGAATGATTGATCATTTTTATCAAGAAATGAACAGTGAAGAAAAACAAAAGTATCATTTATTACTCATGAAGTGTTACTTTATTTTTGGCTTTGAAAAATCCAAAGTAGTGCTTAAAAGTCTTGATAGAATCAATGAATTAGAGCATTTATTTGATACGATTGATATTCACAATATACGTTATGATGAATCAGGAGATCTCATTTTAAATCAAAAGTTTATTCGTATGTATATGAAGGTATTTAAGCGTAAAGAGAAAGGTTCAGATGCTTATACATTATTTTCAGAAATTTATAATAACTATAATCGTCTCATAAATCATCTTCAAGAAAATAGTAGAACATTACCAAAAATTTTAAGATTATATAAATATAGTAGATTTCTTGATTTTGGGTTCTCTCCTAATTATTATCGATTAATGAGTCAATTGATTTATTTACCAAATAATTCAGTAGTGAATGAAAATATAAAATGGTATGAAGTCATGAAACAGCGTTATAAAAGTAATATTCCTAAAGTAAGTGGTAAGTTGAATCGCTATGATTATGAAATGCTAGATTTAGATGATCCTCTTACATTAACGGTTGGGAAAAGAACGAATTGTTGTTTTTTACTAGATGGAGCATCCCGTACTTCTTTAAAACATGCGATGATTTCCAATAATGGTAGAGTCTTTGTTGTTTTTGATAGAGGTATAGTAATCGCACAGAGTTGGGTGTGGCGTGATGGAAATATTATATGTTTTGATAATGTTGAGGCGGTTAGAAATGATTCTGAATTATCAGAGTGTTATGTCGAGGCAATCCGTAAAATTGTTGCACAGTCCAAATCAATGGAAAGATTTGATGAAAGGATCAAGATGGCAACCATTGGAAGGAATAACACCGATTTAAAATATGACTTCATAGAACAATATCCTTATATAGCTTCAGAAAATCTTTTAAAAGAGTTTAGTCCTGTTCCAAATAGTGACTTTGTGAATAATAAAATTTATAGTGATGCAAGAGTAAAACAATACGTACTATATCAAGAAGATGATTTTCATATTGAAGATAATAACCATATCCAAAATCCAATTTATTTAGATGAAAGACCATCTATCAGCAAAATTGATATAAAAAGTAATTCTGATTTATTTGATGCTGAATTATTGATTCATTCCATTCAATATGATTTAGACTTGCCACAGATAAATAAGGAAGAATTGAAACGTGTAAAACAAATTTATCACAGCAAAGATTGGTATATACTAATTTATCAAGATGGAAGTACCGATTCAAATATCTATAGTATCGATCCTAGAGCACATGAAGAGTATAATAAAATATTAGATACTATATTATTGGAAAAAGAAGATACTTTCGTTAAAAGACGATAGTGTCGTAGGTGTTGGAAAATAAAATGATTTCAGTAATCAACAGTAACATAACAGTTTTTTTCTTGACAAAAGAAATAATTATGTCATAATAGTAAATAAAATTAATGTATCATGGGGGATAGCATAATATGAAACAAAACAAAAAAGAACTGCCAATTTTTTTGGCATGTAAAAATATTGGAGATCAGTCAAAAATAAAACAAGTAGAGAATGAATTAAGGATATTTTTTGGTAAAACTTGTGGGATTCAAAGTATGAATATAAATACAGATACGGATGAGAATGGTGTGTTTTTCTCTATACGTTCTTTGCAACAAAATACAGAAACAGTTGCATTAACATATATTGATACCGGTGAACTCTTTGACCACGACGATGTGAGTGGTAATTTGTTCTATGCAGTAAGTAGTTTCGATAGAAATGAATTGAATAACCTCTATCAATGGCAAGCACGTGAAGATGATGATTTTGTACAGACTGAGGAAGATATATCCACTATAGATAAATTACTTAAGAGATATTTTATTTATGATTGCTATCGTTATTTTCATGATGATGTTTATTTGGTCTGGACTGGGTTGGATTCACTTAAAAGGGTTTTTGATATTCCTTTTTGCGGAGTGATTGTAACAGATTACAAGGTTGTAAACCAGGTGAAAGAAAATCAATGTCCAGTAAATTGGATCGCATTAACAATAGGAAATGGCGAAAATACTCAATTATATTATGGCCAATCAAGAGATAATTGTGAACTCATGTATTCTAATCATCCAGAGTTACTAAAAGTATTTTGTGGTGATAATATATCTAAACTAGAGACAAACACTTGTATGATAAACTATACGATTCTTAATGATGTGTGTAACTACTGGTCCGAAGACAGACAAGTAAACAAATCAAAACAACCATTATGGCTTAAAAAATATAAAGAACCGTCAAAACAGTCAGAAAAAGGTATTTTGTGGGAAGAATTAAAACTACCATTAGAGTTTGAAGAAGATAAAGAACCGTCAAAAGAGCCGGAGAAAGATACAGAACATAATCTAGCTCAAAAAGAATCTGATGGAATGGAGCAACAGTCGGAAAAAGATATTTCGAGTGAAGAATTAGAAAAGCAAATTCAAAACATAATGGAAGAAAGAATGGATCAATTTGATAAAAAATGGGATAGTTTAATGCAACAAATAGATGAATATTTAAAAAATAATAGGTCAGATGATGGAATGTCGAATCGCCTTGATCAACTACATGGGCAGTTAGAACAATTGAAACAAAAACTATCTGAATATCAAAATGAGAAACAAAGAAAAGATAATATATCACATTCCTCAGGTGACCCATCAGATTCATTCGATAATACATCATATACTTCAGAAGAACCATCAAGTTCATTAGATAATACATCATATACTACAGAAGATTCAATAATCATCAGCACTGAGCCAGAACAACCAGAAGAAAATCCAAGTCCTACAATAGCGTCAGTGCAACAAACTCCATTTATTATAAATCAAAATAGAGAACAACAGTCAGATGATATTTATTATCACGAAAAGTTCGATCAAGTCTTAACCTATGCACAGTTAGGGGAGCCTATTATGTTAGTGGGCCCTGCAGGTAGTGGAAAGAATGTCATTGTCCAGCAAGTAGCAGATGCTTTAGGAGTAAAAATGAGGTATATAAATAATGCTTCTGATGAATTTAAATTAACAGGATATATGGACGCTGGTGGAGTATATCACGGCACAGAATTTTATGATGCTTGTGTAGAAGGAGGCGTTTTCTTCCTTGATGAAATTGATGCTTCAGATGCCAATGCGTTGATTATATTGAACTCTGTCCTAGCAAATCATTATATGACGTTTCCACATAAACATATCGATGTGAATCCGGATCTTCGTATCATTACGGCTGCTAATACTTTTGGAACAGGGGCAGATTTAGATTACGTGGGAAGAAATACACTAGATGCAGCGACTCTTGATCGATTTGATATTATCTCCGTTGATTATGATCGAACTCTAGAAAGGCATCTTTACCCAGATTTTGATGTCTTAGAATTTATGTGGGCTTTTCGAGATGCAGTAAATATTTCTAAAATCCATCACATCGTATCAACACGTGGAATCGGAAAAGTTTATCGAAAAGAAATGAATGGAATTTCCCCACGCGAAATATTACTTTCCAATGTAGTGAAAAATTTAAATCAGGATGATTTGAACACAATTCTTGGACAAATGAAAGAATGTAGTAAACAAAATAAATTCTATCGAGAACTTACTAGTTTGACGAAAGGAAGATGAAAAAGTCATGTATCAGTTCAAAAAAGGGGGGAGTATCCTTGGTGATTTACTTTATTATGAATTCGATTCTATCGCAGAGTTTTTGAATTATATTGAAAATGCTCCGACGAATATCGCCGTTTGGTGTGATCCCCAATATTTAGCTAGCATGGAGGGTAACTATGATTTTTGTCAAACAAATTCACTGGAAGAAGCAATTTCGTATTGTCGCTTTGGGACTCACCCGGATATTGAAAAATTAGAACATCTAAATATAGAACTAAACAAATACTTAACAATTGACAATCATCAAAGTAGAAAAAGAAATTACTATGTCGGTTATGCCCCAAATGTAAAGGCTTATTTAGAAGGAAATCCATTAGCGATGTATTGCAAAAAGAATCCCCAAAGAAAACATATTCATATTTACTATAATACTTCTGTTTCTGCTTTTGTTTCTAAAAAACAAATATTACATCGTGGAGTAATTACGATAAATCTTGTTGAAATGTTAGAAATGATGGGATATTCTGTAAGTTTACACTTATTTAATATGGGTTTTTTGGCTAATCAGGTTTTCTATACAAATTTTCTTTTCAAAAAAAGCGGAGAACGTTTAAATGTTAGGAAATTATATTTTCCTCTTTGTCATCCTTCTTTTCTGAGAAGACTTGTGTTTCGTTTAAACGAAGTAACTCCGAATATAATGCCAGCTTGGCCTTTTGGGTATGGGTACCCATGTACGGATGAAATGATTCGTGAGACATTAAAATTAAAAAAACAGGATATTGTAATTAATAAGCCTGATGTAATGAATGTATTTGGCAGGAATTTGTTTTTCGATGCTGAGGCAATGATGGAATATATTGATAAACAAACAGATCAGGAGCACTCCTTAAAGTCTTTCCAAAAAAGAAGATAATAAAAGATCTCATGAAATTTGTCATAAGATCTTTTTTTCATCTCAAAAATAGAGTAGGGTTAAAATATTACATATTGATTTGTATCATAAATTGTTCCATTAATCTTAATATAAATATATTTTTTACCACTAATGTTTTCTGAATTAATATATTTGGTCACAGAGATTCCATTTTCTGTCTCTTCCTCTGTAAATACATCAACACACATTGCTGTATATGGATGTTTTGAAACAACTAATTGATAAGCTTTTTTATCAAAGATACTATCTAAGATGATTTCTACTTCATCTCCACGTTGGAAAGTACCAGTTACAACAAGACGATCTGTTTCTTTGGTAATTTGAATATCATGTTTTTTGTATTCATCATTGATTTTCTTAGCAAATAAAACACTTTTTGTTGTACCATCTTGTTCTGTCTCTCCCATGTTTCCAAGTCTACTACCAGCGCCTAATTTAAATACACTGTTAGAATATAAATCCATTTTTTCGGCACGATATAAATTTGTTGGTAAATTCATTTCAAAAATAACTTCATCATTTTTCACTTCTGTAGTAATGGAATTCATAGAGTCTACATTTTCTAATCCTGCAGGTTCATTTCCAGGTTTTCCATCTACAGTATTGATTCCACCAGAGTGGATTAAATAATGATCTTCTTCTAAATAGTCTACATCTGAGATATAAGGAGAGTAGAATTCGCTCCCACGATCTTTTCCGTATTCCCACACTTGTTCAATTGTCTTATCAATGGTATTGATGTGATAAATCACACCTCTTGAGTAGTTATCACTTGCTTTCACACTATCTTCTTCTGTTTTAGAACGATTGTTTCCATTATCAAATACGAAGAGATCTCCATTTGGTAGTATCATTGCCGCATGTTGTGCCCATTGCCATTCAAAATCATCCCCAATTGGATCTAAGAAATATTTTTGATATTCTTCACTCCAACCATCATGACTTCCTACAATCCAATTAATCTCTAAACTGTTATAGTCAATATTGACAACTGCATCTTGATGTCTACCTGATAAAGTAATCGAATTGGTATCACTATCATACCAAACAGAATTGTTATGGAACCAATCATAATCAGTAGCCATTAAATTCTTTCCTTCATCCATTGGTAAAATCTCTTTTAAATCAATTCTTTTTACAATATTTCCAGTATCTCGTTCTATTTCAACAATATAATCCTCTACAGTTCCACTATCAAAATCATTACTAGCAACTAATAAATTTCCATTTTCTAATTCGTATACATCATGGTGATATCCACCAGGCAAAACATATTCATAATAAATCTTACCAGTTAAATCCATTTCTACTAAACCAGTTGTATAGTAGGGTGGATTAATCAAACGATTACTACTTAGCATAATATTTCCATTACGAAGTCTTTGTACATCCCAAATCATATTTTCCGTTAAATACCAACGAACATCTCCATTGATATCATATGCTGCTGTATATCCTTGTGAAGAAGGAGTGACAAAGTATAATTCTTGATCTAATTCTTCTTTATTGGCAGTAACATTTGTTGGTAATGCAAAGTCATCAGGAAGCGGATCTGTTTGAATATGGAAAGTATAATCTTCTCCATTTAATGTAATAATCACTTCATTATTACGATCTGGATATAACCCATAGATTGGTAATACATGTTTTTTATTTGGTGTAAACGTTTTCGTAAACGTTGTAGATTCATCCTCTCCTACAATTGTAACAGTAGGAGCAGTTAAATCTCTTGTTTCAAATAAAATCAAAGCAGTTAGGGGAGAAATCTCATAAGGATTTACAATAATTTTTGGATTATCAATTGTATTTTCTTCTGTTGTTGTAAATTCTTTCTCTAAATTTTCTTGATGAACTAACATATCTTCTGTCTCTTCTACTGGTTTTACCATATCAATTCTCTCATAAATTAAAATAGATAAAACACATGCGACAATTACTAATAATACAATCTTTGTTCTCGTTCTCATAATCTTCTCCTTTTATATTAAACGAACTTCATCTTCAGAATAAAATGGATGATCTTTATTAATTCGATCATAAAATAAAATTCCATCTAGATGATCAATCTCATGTTGAAAGGCAAGGGCGAGATCTTCTCTAGCACGAATACGAATCTTATTTCCATCTTCATCATATCCTTCTACAGTAACACGAGCATACCTCAAGACATGTCCTTCCACCTCACGATTGACACTTAAGCATCCTTCTCCTTGTTCTGCAGCAATCATCTCTTCAGAATGAGAAATAATTACTGGATTAATGACAACATAATTATCGAAGACTTCATCATCCACTTCATGAACAATAACAATAATTCGTACATTTTTCCCTAACTGAGGAAACGCAAGTCCCATTCCTGGTCTTAAATCATATTTTTCGGCATAATCTTCAATTTGACTATATGTTAAATGTTTAATAATTTGTTGAATTGTTTGTTTATCTTCTTTTGACAGAGGAAAAGAAACTTCTTTACTTTTCATACGCAGATGTTTATCTTTTTCGTCTAAAATATTTAATTTTTTAAACATTTTCTCACCTCCTTTTTCCATTTTATCACACTTTAAAAGGAAAAGAAAGAAGTAGAGATTTTTACAGAATTATGTTATACTGAAAGCGAGGGTGAGAAAAATGAACAAGAAAAAAGGTATTGTATTAGGAGTATGTGCTGTTGTTGTTGTTTTAGTCGGTTATTTGGTTTATTTTGGCTACAACAAGTATCAGGAGTCATTAATCTTCCGTGAAGGAGAAAAAATTGGAGATATGGATGTCTTAGAAGGGGAAGTAGACACAAAACTATATACCAGTGGTGACTATCAAGTTGTTGAGAAAACAATGAAAGATTATATTGTAGAGTATGTCGATGTCACAAGAGAAATTGTCAATCGTTTGAGTGATGAGAAATTTACCAATTTACTTACTTATGAGAACGTAGAACAAGATGGAAAAGAATTTACAGAGACTTTAAATTATTTAAATGAACAAAAAACAGAGTTACAAGAGGGATTTGACCGTGTCATTGCCATGTCTAGTGATGTGGAAGTTATGAAGGCAATCGAAGATAAAAACGTTGGAACAAAATATGAGAATTTATATCGTGAAGTGATGTTAGATTCTTCACTAAGCGATGCGTTAAAAGATGAACAAACAACACTCATTGAGACAAGAGATGACATGATGAATTTTATTGATCAATATATTGAAGTTTTTGAATTCTTAAAAGAACATCAAAACGATTATGTATTAGAAAATGGTCAAATTCTATTTCAGAATGAATCATTATTAAATCAATATCAAAGTTATTTAAATGCATTACAAGAAAGTTAGGTGGAAAAATGGATAAAAAAGCATTATATCAAATTAGCTCGGGATTATATTTAGTTTCTAGTAAGGATAATGATCACCGTGCAGGATGTATCATCAATACATTGATGCAAGTAACAAGTAGTCCTGTTCAAGTAACCATTACAGTGAACAAAGAAAATGATACAACCAATACGATTTTAAAAAGTAGAGCATTTAGTGTTACCATGTTAACGAAGAATGTTGACATGAATATCATCGCATCCTTTGGTTTCCAAAGTAGTAAGGATGTGGATAAATTTGGGACGCGTGAGGTATTCACTGATGAACTAGGAAATCCCTATATCAAAGAAGGCATGAATGCGAGACTTACTTGCAAAGTGGTAAAAGAAGTAGATTTAGGAAGTCATATCTTATTTGTTGGAGAAGTCGTAGAAGGAGAAGTTCTATCGAATGAGGAAAGTATGACTTATGCTTATTATCAGAAAGAAAAGAAAGGGACTTCTCCAAAGAATGCTCCAACTTATCAAGAACCAGAGAAGAGTAAGAAGACAAGATGGAGATGTAAGATCTGTGGTTATATTTATGAAGGAGAGGAATTACCTGCAGACTTCCGTTGTCCGATTTGTGGTAGACCCGCTAGTGATTTTGAAAAGATTGAGGATTGATTTTTTTCACTATGTACTAGATGAAAGATGGAATGATAGTAATAAAATTTTAAATTTATTCAAAAACTTAAGATGGGCCAATTGATATCGAATATATAAAACATAACCAGTCAAATGATTGGTTATGATCGTTTTAAAAGGAGAATAAGAATATGCCAAAATTTATTAAAAATGATGAAGTTTATGTAAATGCTAAGGCAACGAAGGAATTTACGGATAGAGAAGAACCTAGAAAAATATTTTGGGAAAAATATAATTTAATGAAAAGCCAAATGAATGATGAAACTTCTATTCAAGTCATTTCATATTATGGTTTTGGTGGAATAGGTAAAACTTCATTATTACATAAACTAATGGAAGAGTTAAATGATAGAGAGTCAGAATCCAAAATAGAGTTTTTAGATTTTGAGAAATTAGTTGAATTTAACAATAATTTATTAGATATATTAAAAGTGATAAGACATGATTTAAAAGATAAATATAAGTTTACATTTCCTATATTTGATTTAGTGACTTATGTATATGAAACAAAAATGGGAAAAACTGCAACAAAGCCGGAATTAAGTAGCATATTTGACGAAAATAAAGAATTGGGCTTTTTAAAAGATGTTATTAGTGATATACCTTTAATTGGAACATTTGCTAAGGTTATTTATTATGCAGATTCAGGAAAAAATTTAATTCAAGAAAGATTGCGTAATCAAAAATTACGTCAGAGATTATTAGAAATTGAAAATACTTCAGTAGAAGAGATCAAAGAACATTTGGCATATTATTTCTCTATAGATTTGAAAGAAAATTTAAAAAATGAAAAAGCACCTTTTGTATTCTTCATAGATACATATGAAAAGCTAGTAAATGAATTAACACAAATAGGAGATCCTTTAAAAAATGATTTATGGCTTAGATCTGACGAAGGGTTAATTTGTAGAGTTCCAAATGTAATTTGGGTAATGGCAGGAAGAGAAAAATTAAAATGGCAAGATTTAGATGAAGGCTGGGAAGGCACATTAGAACAACATTTACTAGGGACACTTTCTTTTCAAGATACATCAAGCTTTTTAAAAACAGCAGGTATAAATGATGAAGAATTAATAAAACAAATATATAGTTTAACACATGGAACACCAATGTATTTGGATATGTGTGTAGATGCCTATGTGAAGTTAATAGACCAAGGAAAAGAGCCCACAATTGAGGAATTTAAAGGAGATACAACTAGCTTAGTAAATAGATTTTTAATGTATATGAAAGATGCAGAAAGAGATTTTTCAACAATGCTTGCATATGTCCCAGAGTGGACAGATGATAGCATAGAAGAAATTGCAATGAAAATGAATGGAACATTCTCATATTCACTTTATGAAAAAGTGAAGAATTTTTCATTTATTGTGAATGAGAATGGAAAATACAAAATGCATGAATCAATTAAGGATATTATAATTGCAAATACTCCAGAAGTGCTAAGAAGTAAGTACCAGAGGATATTACAAGAAACTGAAAATAGTAAACTTGAGAAAATAGTTGAAAATGAAAACAAAAAAGCAGAAGAACTACTAAAAACAGGAAGTAAAATAAAATTAGAAGAACTAGAAGGAAAAGAAAAAATTGCTAATTTAGACAGATACGAATCTAAAAAAGCATACAGGCATTTGATTGAAAAATTAAGAATCAAAGTTAAAGATGAAAAAAATGAGGCACAATTTAATGAAACAGCAAAATATTTGTTAGAGAAATTAAATGAATACGAGGAAAAATTCAATGAAACAATCGATTTAGAACAAATTTATCTTGTAAAATTCAAAGATAATAAGTATTTTAAGCTACTCCAGGTATATAAAGAGATAGATAATCTAATAGGCTTTCATGCAGACAAATATATCGCAAATTATAATAATTGGATTAAACAGTATGGAGAAAATGACAAATATTCATTGTTCGAACTAAAACATAATATTAGATGGAATACTTATATAACAGATCAAAGAGCGGAAATTAAAGACCTTTTTGATTTCGTTTCTTCTAAAATAAATAAAGATGATCTATATTATATAGCTTTTTGTAGCATATATGTGCAAGGAGAAACAGGTAGACAACTTGAATTTATAGAAAGAATACGAATATATTTATATAATCATAAGCCTGATAAATTCTATATAAAATTAATATTACGAGCAGCAAATCTTGAAACTGTTGATAATAGTTTAAGAGAAAAATACAATGTTTGGGTTAAGGACTATTATGAATTTTATGATGAAAAATATGCGAAAGAAGCAGTAAAAGAAGGAGTTTTTAATTTTAATTTAGCCATAAAAACTTTAAGAGAAAATCCTAATTTATTAGATGAGACTGTTTTAAAGCAGATAAATGGTGTATATAAAAGTTATAATAGATTTTTTTCTCCGAATCCACTAAATAATATATTGTTTGAATATATATATTCTATTAGATATATTGCACTTAGTACAAGTAATCAAGATATTATTGATATTTTTATACAAATATTGAAAGGTTTCTTGGGTGGAGAACAAAACATAGAATCTGAAATTATTCATAATAGACATATAATAAATAAAATAACTGTCTTTTTACAAGAGTTAAGGGAACGTTGTATTGAACTATATGGAAAAGACCATTACTATGTAAATGAAATTGAGAACTATTTAGAAAAGTTTGGCGATTTAACTCCTAAGATATTTAATGAGCGAATTCAAGCCAAAATAGATAAACATGGGATTAAAGATGAGAAAACAATAAGAACTTTTACTGTGTATGTGAATGAAATTCTAAATAAAAAACAGAAGGATGAAGAGTATTTTATATACATATATAAGTTTGCTAAAGATTTTATTTTAGCTTCTAATAAAAAAGAAATTAATACATTTAAAATGGAAGAATTTATATCTTTAGTAAAAAAATGTTTATTATATTTATCAAAAGAAAAGTATTATAATTCAATTATAGAACTTGACAATTTGCTTCTAAATTCTTATGATGAAAATGCTTATGTAGATATAGCACCTTTAATATTTAAAGATGCTGAAGATATACTAAAAATTAAACATGATGAAGAAAAGAGAGATAAAAAACAGACTGAAGATGCAATTAGTATGGTAGAAAATATAATTGCTAATAAATATTCAAGCAATTTATTGCCAGGTGTAATATTTAATTATATTATATTAAAAGTATATTGTTTAATTGAATTTATGAAAGAACAATTAAATAATGAAAAGCTAATTTCTAAATGTGAAGATGTGAAAAAAGCTCTTAAGGATATTGACTTTCTATTTAGTCCAACAAATGATTTTAAAAATCTATATAATGATTTGACTGGAAAAGAAAAAATGGAAAAGAAATGGGATTGGATAAGCTTAAATTACTATACAGTAGCAGTTGATCAAGTAAAATATTTAAGAAATATGTACAAAGATGAATTTGGAAAAAATAATAGTAACACTGTTTTACTAACAGCATGTCTTGGTCTATTAGAAACTTTATTATATATAAAAGAAGGGCCAAAAATTATAGACGAAGCTTTCAGTAGTGCAGATTCAAATGATATATCTTTAATTGAAAAACTAAATAAGATAAAAGAGATAGAAGAAAGAGTTTTAAAAATATATAAAAAGTATGAATTTAAAAACTTAGATTTATTAGATGTTTCATTATCTGACGTATATCAAAAAGCAAAGCGGGGAGCCAATTTACCTTACTAAGAAATAGGTAGTAATATTGATGGTAATATCATTGATATTCACGATTAGATATCAACTTTGATATCTTTTTTCATTTTCATGTACAACTTTTAGTTATGATTAGCAAGAAATAACTAGTTACAAGAAATTACTTGGCAAAATTTATGTTGACATTTATATTTAGTTTTGATAGGATAAAAAATTGTAAAAGGAGGATATACGTCATGAACGAAACAGAAAAAGAACAAGATATCATAATTCCAGAAAGCGAACGTGTTCAGTTTTCTAAACCTGAAACGATAGCAAATTACGGAAAATCATTACTAGATGAGATGAGAACTGTGGCGAATGCTGTTGCTAGATTTCGTGGGCAAAGGATTCATGTTGATCTGGGCCCTATGCAAAATGAAGCGGGGCAGATTAAAAATTTTCAAAAATACCTGACAGAAGTTCAAGAACATGGGTTAAAAAAAGATGATCAATCATCACAGGGAATGCTAAAGAAATTGGGTATGCGTTTCTTAAAGTCACTTTCACAAAGTAATAACAAACAAAGTAATAACAAGCAAAGTGGTACTTTTCTTGAGTGTTACGAAGCTTATCAAGGAATATTAGATGAAATTGCGAAAAAATATGATAATCGTGCGAAAGGAACAATTGAGGAAACGAAATTACTAAATAGTTACGTTGAAACCATTAAACCTTTATTAAAGAAATTAGAGTATTATATTGAGGCTGGACATGAAGCTTTAAACCAAGAGATAAAGAAAACAGAAGCATTAGGGGATCAATTAACTCCTATTCAGATGCAAGTATTACAAGCATCTACGAATGCATTTCGTCGTCGTTTAGCAAGCCTAGAAACTGCACTTCGTACATTACAAAATTCGGTTTCTCAGACTAGTGTTATTATGATTGGCAATATGGATTTACTAGCGCAGTATCAGGAGATGGATTCCATTGGACTTTCTACACTACGTGTTATGTCTGTCAATATATTGGAAACGAAAATACAATCTGTGAAAATTACAGAACTTGAAAGTGATCGTACTGCTTTGAATCAAACAATGATTAGCCATTCACAAGTATTAAGTAATAATGTGGATCGTCTTCAAAATTTAACCAATCAGACAATGATTGATGTTGAGACAGTAAAAGAAGTATTAAATGAAACAGAAATGATTGCTAAAAAAATAGATCAGAGCAGAGAAATGGCTGAAGCATATAATGAAAAAGTAGAACAGTTTTATCAGGATAGTGCTGAAATCAATCGTGCTCTAGATGAGACTTTAGAAATGCTCGTTCAATCTGCTTCTATGAATTCTTCGTATACAGATTTAACCGAAGGAACAAGACAAATGCGTAAAGAGTTAGAACAAGCACTTCAGAGCCAAGAACAGGGTGGAAAAAGAATAAGCTTCTTTAATCGTTTTCGCCGTAACAATAAGAATTGATTTATATGAATATCAAACAGCAAATAGATCAATTGGAACATATGGAAGCTCTTTATATTTATCCACTTCCATATCAAAGTGTAACACAAAATAATCTACTTTATTGTGGGATATATGTCACTGATGGGAAGAGATTATCGATCGAGCTCAGTTATACCGATTATTATTTTTTCTATCTTTATGATAAAGTAAAAGATCTATGGTATAATGAATATCCTCACCATACAGTTCTTCTTGGCAATTTTACAAAAGAAGTATTAGAAGGTAAAAAAAAGATTTATGTACCACTTCATGGTGACGTGTTAGAGGATTCCATCTATTCTCTTCCTCAATCAGAAAGAGTACAGAAAATAGAGTTTCTTTATCCCTTTCTCTTAAAAGGATTAGAAAGAATTACTGAGGTTCTCCCACAAGAAAGAAATCAATTAGGTTTTGATTGGACAAAAAGAACTGAATTTGTACATAGTGGAATGAGTTATTTCTTAAAACAACAAGAAAATGTTTTATCATTTCAAACAAGTGAGATTAAGAGAAATATGAACTCTTTCTCTTTCCTACTTTCTAATGATTGTCATGTAAAATTGAACATTCAAATAAATTCATTTCACGACATCTTGCTATTGTGGGAAATCAAGAAAAACGATAAAATAGAGGTCGGATATGATCATATCGAGTACAAAGATCAGCACGCTATTGAACATATTCGTACGAGACATGTTCGTAAAGATGTCAAATTATCTGAAATGGATATAACACAAAAAAACTCAGGATATTGGATAGATCCAAAGTTTCCATTTCAAAAAAGTCAGACGAAAGTATTTCCTTTGACTCCAAACTGTTATTTGTTGTATCAAGAAGAACAAGTGATAGAAGGATTATTTGTAGAAGTAGATCGTGAAGAAGAACTTTTATTTCATCAAGAGACAAGTACGAAAGAAAGTATATTAGAACACGGTAATATCGTTTCTATGATGACACGTCAACGATATTACGATGTAAGTCGAGATCCTTACTTTCAAACAAAAGGGTGTGATCAAGTCTATTTACTTGAGAAAAGCTTAATTGCTTTACACAAAGACCCAGTTCCATCGAATTATAGTTACGAGGTGGTAACGGTAAATGATGGTTCTTATTCAAGAGAAGATTTATATCGTGAATTTCAACCGGAGGCATCACCATGTATGAAACAAAAAACGTAAAAAAAATCGAACGAACAATCAAAAAGAGATTAGCAAATCTTCCAAAATATCAAGAAAATGAAAAGAAGGCATATCTTCATCTCTTAGAAGAAATTGATTTGTTTCAAAAACAAACAACAACACCACAGATGAAATTTTTGTTTTGTGATCTCATTTCTATCTTTTCGTCAGCATTTAAATATGATTTCCATCCTGTGTTTGAATTTCGGACAGAAAACTTTATGAAATTGTATCAAACAATTTTAGTAGTACAGGGAAAAGAAATTGATGATCCATATCTCAGTGAACTATTTCTCATGATTATGGTAGAACTAGAGGAAGAAAACTTAAATAGTTGTATCCAGTTATGGAATCAGTTTCAAGATAAAGAATTATTTTTCAATTCTTGTCTGAAATTGTTTGAGGTAGAATATATTTGCAAGGTTTATTTTTTAGTATTTGCTCATTCCAGCATAGAATCTGATCATGAGTCTCTTTCTCGTTTTATTAATCAATTATATAGATCTTGCAGAGATGAATTTCAATTTTCTCTTTTCTTCAATGATTATATCGACAAAGCAGAAGAAAATTTGTTTCGCACAAGTCCAATAGAACAATCTCAACTACAAGAGGAAGTTTTAAATCGAGCACGGTCTTATAATGGATTAGAAGAAGATAAAATCCTACCTAGTCAGAAAAGAATGTATCAGTATTTTACGCAGACAAAACTTACTCCTGTTATGGTGCACAAGTTAGAATCGAAAAAAAGATTTTTACAACTTTTAAAGGAAATAAAAAAGGATGCCGAAGAAACCCTAAGTGAAGTTCTAAAGCAAATGGAAAAAAAGTATTTGAAAAAAGCAAATGAACGAAGTATGCAAGTAAATAGAATTCTTTCTATAGGAATGGATCCAATGCGAGAAGTTGGTCTTCGCTTTGCTACATACTTTGATGAACATTGGAAATATCTCTGGAAATCCATATGCTTTTCTGTTCAAACAGAAGAAGAACTTGAAATGATTCAGACAGGTCTTACCCAAATCGCACAAGATACTATGCTTCCACTTTACTTTTTGACAAGACCACAGGAATATAGTTTCTCTTTTCAGAAAGAAGAAAAAAAGCGTCTTTATCATTATTACCGACATGGTGGAATCGTTGTATTGATAAACGATGAAGATTGGCCTTCTTCTAGAGTAATCACTGAACTAGAGTTATTAGTTACTATGCCAAGAGACATAGAATCTATTTCGGTACAGAGAAGTTTAGACTTCCATTATTTTGTTATCCAGAAAATGAATACCATGGATAAGACGAATTGGAATCAATTTTATCTGAAATTAGAGCAAGATGATTCTATTGTATGGGTAAAAAGTATGAATTATTTTAAACCACAAAAACAAAGAATCAGATAGTAGGAAGTGAAGAGAGTATGTTTGATAGACGCAAGAAAGAAAAAAAGAATCATTTGACACCAAAATCAGAACATACGATACAAGAAGTAAAAAAAATAGGAAATCATATTTTGGACTCTGAAAAAGAAAAATATCGACAGTTAAAATCTGAAGATGCGGGAAGGGAAAGTCAATTAGCACTCGCATCACTTATAGAACGATGTCTTGAAGAATTCTTAAGAGAGGTAGAAATAATAGAAAAAAATTCACCAAGTAGTCAAATGGAAAATCTATTTTATGAATTGATGGTAACGGAAGGAGTGTTAGAACAAATCCTATCATCTATAAGTTTATCATTTGAACCCTTTCATTTCTTATCTAGCTACAAAACATTTATGACGAATCACGGAAGAGAAATTCACGATCCTAAAATGTACAATCTCTGTCTTACTTATTTAACAACATATTATAAACAGCAAAAGATTGCTCATAAAATTTTTAAAAATGATTTACCATTTATTTCCTTATCTGATTTATTTCAAGATCAAAAATATGTTGACCGAATTAAGGAAATGGTAAAAAGAGAAGAAAAATTATCAGAAATCATTCATCATCCAAATTTTCTTTCCTTTGCCAGAGAATTAAGAGAGGTCTGTTACCAAGAACATCAATTTTTCTTATTATTAACAGAATATTTGGAAGAGGTGAGATGGAATGGAAAAGTGAATTTCATCTTTCAGGAAGAACTTTTCAAGCGTGCGCGAAACCAAAATGGTCAATTTCTCTTTGATGAAAAGATGTTAGAACAATTGATTCAACTTCTGATCTCTAACCAAGAATATCCGGGAGATTTTGAGCAAGTATCTGCAGAAATGATGAAAGAATTTCGACAACAAGTTCAATCAATTTGTATGGAGGGAAGAGATACTCTTTCTGAAATAGAACAATTAATTCAATCAAAATGGCCCGCTGTAGAAAAAATTGCTTCCTTTATTCCTTATTTAGAAAGAACAAAAATTCAAAGCGATCCATCTTTATTAGATAGTAACAACGTAACAAACTATTTAAAATATCTATGGGAAAACAAGAATATTCCTGTTTATATCATGATAGATCAAGAGGAATCTTCAGAAGTTTATTGTTTTAACCAATTACTAAGTAGATGTGCTAAAGAACTAGAGTTACCATTTGGTATAAGAGAAGCTGAAATACAGGGGCGATTGTGGTTTCCTAAAAATGATGATGTCATGAAAGAGTTTTATTATTATGGAGGAATGATGCTTTTTATCGTCAATCATCCTCTGGAAAAATTAGAATCCGAGCTCAAGTATTGGCAACTAGAAATATTAAGAAAAATGAGCCCTGATTACCATTCTATTTTTTTACTTTCTAAAGATAAAATAGGATATAAAAGTGATAGAATATTTAAGATGTGCAACTATATACAGTATTATTACTATGAAAACATTGCTTCCTTTTTAGAAGAAGCAAGACAAAACAAATATGAAGAAAGAAGTGATCAATATGTTTTTAAGAAAAAAAGTAAATGAAAATAAAGAAATCGATAAATTATATCGCAATTATCAATCTTATGTAGAACCTGGCGACACATCAGATGTGATTTCTGATAGAATCAAAGCCTTATTTCAAAAGAGTAGTACAATAGAAGAAGCAAACAGATATTATCAGTTTTTAGCAGAAACAGACTTTTTCAAAAAGAAACAGAGTGAAGAAATTATGAATGAGAGTGAAAAGATTTGTTTTTTAGAAAATATCAATCGTTGTCAAAATCAAACAGAATATCAGATTCTATATTTACTAGCAAATCATTTCCATTTAAATGATGATAAAAACACTTGGGGATTAGAAAACTTTAAACTCTTATTAGAATGTCAAGATGAAGAAAAAGAAGCCATTGAAAGTTACTTCCAAGATTATTTTTTAATGACTATGCCAAGCGATCAATTCCAAGGATATTATAATTTACAATTATATGCTCCAACGGAAAATGTTCGTATTATGACACAAGATTATGTTCAAAAACAAGCTTCTATGAATAAAGTATTGTGGGCTACAAAACTTTTACCATACTATAATCAATTCTTGGAACAAATGTATGAAAAACCAAACGAGTCTGACAAGTTAGAAGTAGAAACAAATTATTATACAGTATTGTTTGGAAGAGAAGAAGCATCTTGTTATCCATTTCTCTCTCCAGAATTACAAGAGAGCATTGCTTTAAGACTGCAAGAACCATCTATTTCTCCAGCTTTGGATCAAGTACTTGCGAAAGGAAAAGCACTCTTTAGACCATTTTTTAAGAAAATAAATGATAGTATGAAAAATTAGATAGTACAATCTGAAAATAGTTTGTACTATTTTTT
>CALVJU010000096.1 GCA_944332375.1 uncultured Bacilli bacterium | reverse complement strand
AAAATAGAATTAATTAAAATAATAAACAGGTCTTGCAATATTTTAAATAGAGAGGTAACATCGAGTCATGCTCATTATTCCCAAAAGAAAAGGAGAAATAATTAATGATTGGGAATAGTAGTTTTAAAGTAGGAATCTATATAAGATTATCAAGAGATGATGGAAATATAGAATCTGATAGTATTGTTAGTCAAAGAAGTTTACTAAAACAATATGTTAAAGAAAATAATTATATAGTAGTAGATGAATATGTTGATGATGGATTTTCAGGAACTAATTTTGATAGACCAGCATTTAAAAAAATGATGAAAGATATTGAACTTGGTAAAATCAATATGATTATTACCAAAGATATGTCTAGATTAGGTAGAGATTACATAGGTACAGGAGAATTAATAGAAAAATATTTTCCAAATAATAATATTAGATATATAGCAATTAATGATGGTATAGATACTTTTATAGATAATACAAATAATGATATTGCACCATTTAAAGCCATAATGAATGATATGTATGCCAAAGATATTTCCAAAAAAATTAAAAGTAGTTTACATTCAAGAATGAAAGATGGATTGTATGTATCTGGAAGATGCCCTTTTGGTTATCAAAAAGATCCTACAAATAAAAATCATTTAATCATAAATGAAGAACAGGCAAATGTCGTTAGATTGATCTATGATTTAGCACTTAAAGGAAAGACATACCATTTTATAGCTCAAGAACTAACAAAAAGGAAAATTAAAACACCAGCATCTTATTATAATTATGTATGGAATACAAAGTGTAGTGGCAAATGCGTTTCACAGGAACTTGGTGTTTGGGTAGATACAACTATAAAAGCAATTTTAACTAATAGAATATATGCTGGTGATGCAGTACAAGGTAAAACTAAAAAGATAAATTATAAACTTAAAAAAACTGTTAAAAATAGTTCTGATGATTATATTATAGTAGAGAATACTCATGAAGCAATAATAGATAAAGATACATTTAATTATGTACAATTTCTACTACCAAAAAATGTTAAAAGACCTGATAAAAAAAGATTTTATTTATTAGACGGGCTTTTATATTGTGGAGATTGCAAGCATCGTATAACGATTAGATATCAAAATAAAACAGGTAGAAGTTATACAACTTGTGATTACTATAGAACATATTCAAAGTATCATGTTTGTACAACGCATACAAATAATTACGAAATATTAGAGCATAATATATTAGATGAAATTAGAACTGTTTGTAAAAAATATTTAGACAAAAATAAAATAAAAGATTCTGTTCGTGATATAGAATTTGTTGATAATACCTTAAAAATAAAAAAACAAATTGAAAGTTTAGAACTTACAAATAACAAATTAATCCAAAGTTTAGATAAAACATATATGGATATGTTAAAAGGTTTAATTGATGAGGAACAATATTTAAGAGTAAGTGAAAATTTAAAAAAAGAAATAGAAAATAACAAATCAAATATTGATAATCTTAAAAATGAAAATTTAGCATCGAATAAAATAGATAATAAAAAGATAGAAAAATATATTGATAAATTTCTATCATTAGAAAATCCAACAAGAGAATTAATTGTTAATTTAGTAGAAAAGATCTATATCTATCAGGATAAAACGATAGATATTATATTTAGTTTTAATAATAAAATGGTATAATATCCTTGAGGTGTTATAAAGATATGGATAAATGGAAATTTGCTGTTGATAATGAGAATCTTATAAATTTAGTTTTATTAGGTAAAAAAATAGCAACTACATCATTATTTAAAGGCAAAATTGAGCCTATAGGTGAAAAAAGTTTAATATTACATGATGATGATTCACCAGCTTGTATGATAATGATTAAAAAAGTTATTATAACTAAATTTAAAGATATAACTGAAGAAGAAGCAGCACTTGAAGGAGAAGGTGATTTATCGCTATCTTACTGGAAAGAAGTTCATAGAAACTTATTTTCAAACTTTACAAATTTTAACGATGATACATTAGTTATGATGGAAATTTTTGAATTAATGGAAAAATATTAAGTTGAATGTTACATAAAAATTGTATCAGGGGATAGTTTGTGGAGTATTGCAAACCGTTATAATACGACAGTCGCAATACTAAAAGAATTGAACAATTTAAATACCAATTTATTACAAGTTGGTCAAGTGTTGAAATTACCAAGTGGAGGTACAACAAGCAGCAATCAATCAGGAAAAACCTATACAGTACAAAGTGGAGATAGTTTGTGGAGTATTGCAAATCGTTATAATACGACAGTTGCAATACTAAAAGAATTAAACAATTTAAATACCAATATATTACAAATTGGTCAAGTATTAAAATTGCCGGGTGGAGGTACAACAAGTGACACTCAATCAGGAAACACATATATCGTCCAAAGAGGAGATAGCCTTTGGAGTATAGCGAGAAAATACGATACAACGGTAAGTGAGTTACAAAAATTAAATAACTTGACAACCACGACGTTGCAAATCGGTCAAGTATTGACGGTTCCGATCAACTAAGTGACAGTCCATAGTCTTTGTTTGATTTCACACAAAGGGTGTACTTTGTTTTCGTAAGTAATAGCAATGAATCATTTCAAGTGATATAATATATTGTAAGAAGGTTGTTATCATGAAAAATAAAGAGTTATTAACTATTTGTTATCAGTTTTTTAATCGATTCATAACTGCAGAGGAATTCATTGAAATGCTGAGTAATATGAATAAAGATTCGTTATCAAAACAGGAAAGAGAAGAAATTGATCATCTGTTAAATGAAATAAAAACAATATCAAGCAATATCCAAAATGAAGAAGATGAATATGTGATAAAAAGAAAGGAATCCATTAAAAAATTCATCGATATTTTAGAAACAATTCCTAGAAATAAGGAAAATGAAGAATTCTTAAATAAAAAATTGAAAGATTTAAAAGATAATTATCATTGCCCAATGGATTCCTATGAAAGATGGCATACAATCACAGAATGTATCGAAAAAAACGATTACTATAATGCTTGCTTTCATCAGTTATCAAAATATGAATTATTAGAATTTATTGCGCAGTATATTCACGTGCCTTATCCCCCACAATTAACTCAAGAAGAATTTGAAAGTCTAGTTCAAGTTGGAATAGAACAGGATAAGAGGGAATGGTTATGGAGATTAGCATTCAATTATGAGAAAAGTAACATAAATTTTGATTCGATTGTTGATTATTTTATTGAAAAGAAAGATGGATATTATCTCGCTGAATTGATATGTGCGATTGGGGAATGCTTGGATATAGATGCGATGATTGATAAAATAAATGATAAAGAACTCATCGAAGATTTAAAAGGTCGAAAAAGTGTTTTAGATGTCTATGTTTCAGAGGAACAATTTCAAAAGTTGTTCGATAAATGTAATAAATAAGAACGGAATCATCCTACAGGATTTAAAGATAGTGAAATGTTAGGATGATTTTTTTGCTTTCAATCTCTGTTTTTAAAGTAATCATTGATTTATTACTCATGAGAAGTTTATAATATAAAACAAGTAAGCGATTTGTTTCTTGGTAAAACTTAAATTCATTTTAAAATCAAAAGAACAAAATAGGAGGTAAAAAATGGTAATCACAATCAAAGAAGAAGGGAAAAGATTCGGTGCTCGTGTTGGGGCAATCATTTATAATGAGGAACAAACTAAAATACTATTGGAAAAACAAAGGGAAAACAGGTATATGTTTCCTGGTGGAAGGATTGATCTTTATGAAGATAGTTAGACTGCAATTCAAAGAGAACTACAAGAAGAATTGAATATCGCTCCTTCCTTTCATCTTAGATATATTGTAGAATTATTCTTAAAATCCCCAAAAACAAAGTATCATGAAATTGGTTTTTACTTTATAACATCGATTCTAGAAAGTGAGATTGCAGATGGTTTTCGTTCTTTAGACGGCGATAGTTCTTATTTCTGGATTCCTGTCGATGAATTGGCTTCTTATCCTGTTTTAGAACATCCTATCAAAGAAAAAGTAATACAAGGCGCAGTGTTACAACATTCTAATTTAGAACATCTGATTGCTAGGGATTAAGTCAAAGAAAAAAGTATGGTCAGTCATGAGCCATACTTTTTAATGAATTTCTTTACATTCCCCTGGATTTGGTACATAAAAGCAGTGATTTTTATATCTTCCTGAGTTATATTGCCCCCACCATGTCGCATTACAACTGTTTCCTGTTTCAGGTGCATAAAACCATAGTGCATTTGTGGCAGGGTGAAAATATTCCCCACGGATGACACGATCTGCTAAGTTTTTTTCTGCAGTTGTGGGATTACTAAAAAATAGTGGACTATCTACTCCTGTAAATCCCCCAGGGGACTGATAAATAACATCGCTGATTGTATTCACATTACCAAAGGTAAGACAGTTTGCGATCGCTCGATTGACAACAACATTACCAACCATAAGTTGCCCTAAATTTCCTTCCCCCGTTGCTTCGGCACGCATTAATCTCGCTAGTAAATCTCGTTCTTTTGTCGTTGATTTTATAATTGACATATACCCCTCCTTTTCTCATTATATGAAGTATGTCGAATAATTTGACAAATAGGAGAAAAGAGAATACAATACGGGCATAAGAGGGGATTTCAATGAAAAAGAAAAATCATACATGGGTTATTTTTCTCATCATATTTGCATTACTACTTATTCTAGGAATTGTCATTTATTTTCAAAATATAGAACATAGTGAAAAAAAGGAAACAGAACCTAAAAGTGTAGAAAAAACGCAAAGTGAGAAAAGTGATCAAAAAAAGATAGATTCTTCAGAAACAGAAACACCATCGGAGACAATTTCTCCAGAAGTGGAAAATCAAACGATCGATGAGATGAATGTGAATGAAATTGTAACACCACCTGCATCCGTTACGTCAGAACAAGATGTAATTACCTATATGAATGAAATGGAACAAGCAGTAAATAATGATTCTGTAGACAAAACATCCACTGACTGGAAAATGAAGGCAAAAAAAGTGTTCATTACTGTAACAGACTTTATTTTCTATGGTGGAGAAATTGGCGGATACACGTTCCGAGAATTAAGTGATTCCGCCAAAGAAACAGTAATCAATGTTGCTTTATCGATTGATGAGACGATTGAATCTTATGCTCCAAATTATAAAGAGACATTAGTCTCTCAGGGAACAAAGACTTATGAGACAGTTAAAGACAAATTAGTCGATTTAAAAGATCAATATTTTGAAGATGTGAAAACAGTCATCGGGGAAGAGAATTATCAAAAAGCTGGTGAGGTTTATGACAATGTGAAAGAAAAAGCGGGAACAGTGAAAGATAAAGTTGTCGATAAATCCAAAGAAATATATGAAGCAGGCAAAGATATTGCGGGAAATGTCAAAGATAAATTAAGTGATTGGTATCAGTCATTTAAAAATGAATAGGAGGAATTGATGATGAAAGTAAAAAAAATCAAATTATACTCTTGTGTTGGAATGCTCACTTTATCCTGTGTATTATTAGGATGTAGTTCCAATCAAAAGGTAACCCCAAAAGAAGAAGTTATAGAAGAACCAAAAGAAGAAACAACAGAAACTACCCCAGAAGAAGAAAAAACACTAGTAGATCAATATATGGACTTACCAATCTATACGGATCAGGATCGTGCTGCCTTTGAAGATATCAAAGATAGTTTTACAGGTGCTTTTGATACCTCTTCTTTAGAAGATATGAAAGAAAAATGGGTACAAAAGATCGATTATTTTAAACGTTTCTTACAAAATGATCCAACCGCAACTTATGGTGGATATACATTTAGTGAGCTTTCAGATACTGCCCAAGAAAAGGCAAAAGAACTATACCACAAGATTGATCAATTCTTCAGTGAACATATTAGTTTTTATGATGAAGCAAAAGAAAACATTAAAAATGGAACACAAAAAGTAATCGAAAGAGCGAAGAATGGATGGAACCGTTTTAAAGACAATGAGGGAAAAGAAATCAAAGAAAAAACAAGTGAATGGTTTGACAAATATTTTCCAGAAGAGTATTAAAATGTTTGAAATTGAAGAATTTGTTGTATAATAGAAATAGATAGTATAAAGGAGCAGGTAGTATGGACAAGAAAAGTAAAATTTTAGTAATCAGCTTTTTTATCATTTCAATTCTATTTTATTTGATAGGTTTTTTACTTATGAATGATTTGAGTTTTATTTTTATTGGAACTGCTACCATATTAGTTGGATTTGCGCTTTTAATACTAATCTATAAGTTTTCAAGCAAGATTAAATAGGAGGATTCCTCCTTTTTTTTGTTCTTTGGTATGATTTGGCAAAAGAAGGATCAGACAAGGAAAATCAAGGGTTTTCTTGCTTTTTTGTGATTCACTTTTGTTGTTAGTGTAAAGAGTTTTGTGGCAAAAAATGAAAAAAGTTGAATTTTATAATAAATTTGGCTTTTTTTAATTGTATAAAAAGTTTTTATTTTTTATCAATAATGGAAATTCAAAATCATATTTATTAATTATGTTTTTATGTTTTTTTGTAATTTTCTTTTGACTTGTTGTTTTATTAGTTAATACGGGATTCATCATTTGTTGTAAATAAAGTTGCTTAATATTAGTACCATTACTCTTAAGAACTCTTAACTTCAATAGTTTTATTAATCCATTTTTAGAATATGCTTTAGGCCTTGATGTGAATAAATCAGCAAATATGTGTGAAATATGAGATTCCATAGAACATTTCATGTATGGGTTGTTTTGATAGACTTTTCTCTCTTTCCAATTATTTAAAATATAATTCATTTTATTTTCTATTGTTTCACTTCGGTCTGGATTCAAATCTTTAAACTGGTTACATAAAAGAATAAAATTTTCTTTATTATCATTTTTAACTAGGTCAAATAAAGCATCATAGACATCTTGATGTTTTTGCGTAGTTAAATGTTTGAGGGCTTGAGAAAAGTGAAAACCATCCATAGCAAACTGAACTTTAGTGTCAGAAGTAAAATGAAACCAATGAGAGTTTGGAAAGTTTTTGATCCATTTTGCACAATCACCCATGAAGATAATTTCTTTAATCTTGTCAGTATCGTAAGTATTATAAATATAATCAATTGTATCAGTTAATAAGGTATTATCTACAGAAGCACAAACATGTGAATGAACTAATCTATATCTATCCATAGATGTTTTCTTTTTCTTATATTTATAAACTAATTCAGTATTTTCAAAAATAACTGCTGCTTTAATCATGTGATCTTTCCCATCATTAAATTGGGAACCAACAAACTTTTCATCCAACATGACAAATAGTCTTTCGATCCTTCTTTGATCGCTTTCAGGACTAGAATCAGGATCAAAAGCGAGTACAATATTTCTGACAGTGGCTCTTGGAATACTTATACAATTATGAGTTCTTTTACCAATTTTTTCTGAAACAATTTTACCAGCTTTTGAATAACTATTCGTAGTAGATTGTTGACACATATCAGCACAGACAAAAGGATCAAAGTGTTTCCTTTTAGGTAAGCCTAAAAAAAGATCTGTGAAGAAGAACCATTCTTGTGTTTTGTTATCATAATAATATCTTCTTTTGAAAGAAATTTCTCCAAATAAAGTAGTATAATTTTTTCTGATATAAAAGCCATTAGACTTACAATATTTTTTTCTATAAGATGAATTAAAGAAACATTCGTCAATATATTCAAAATAACTTTTGATAATGTCTTT
>CALVJU010000095.1 GCA_944332375.1 uncultured Bacilli bacterium | reverse complement strand
CCGCTTATACTTATCCGTCCACGAGACCTCCCGGGGTAAGACATATAACTTTCCTCGTTTACTCACTTGATTTACTATATAAAGTTACGTGTATCTTTTGGACTTTAGTTTGTTTAGTAACCTCATCTCTTTATACAGCCTTTGTGTCAAGTTTCTGTTCGTTGAGCCACGATTTTGTTTCACGCTTCCTTTAGCTCTAACATCTCTGTTAATGTGTTGCGCTTCCCTAATACTTCGCAGATACCGACGTGTATAGTGGACTTTCACCACCTAGCTATATGCCATGCCCGGCACACTAAAAACTTCCCCGCAGGGAAGCTTTTTTACATCATATCTTCTAACTTATCATTTGCTTTTTTTAATGACTTATTAACTACCTTTTCTACTTTGTTCATCATTGGTTTATTATACTTTTGATAAGCTGCATAGGCACCAGCACCTGCAACCATACCAGTTACCAACATAGCAAGACTCATTTTCTTCATCCTATCACCCTCTTAGCTAAAAAATATGAGTGTATGTAACTATCTTACATACATTGATAGTATGTTCTATTTTTTCATGTTTAAACGTTCTTTTAGTGTTGTTTTGCGAATTTGTTCTTGACTATTATGAACGCTTTCTAAAAAGGCTTGTGGTTCTCCTAGTAAAATTAGTTTCTTTTTGGCTCTGGTAATTCCTGTATAAATTAATTTACGATACAACATACGATGATAAGACATGCATAGTGGCATAATCACAATAGGAAATTCACTTCCTTGGGATTTATGAATTGTAATGACAAATGCATGTTTTACGCTACTGAAATCTTTTGGTTCATATTTGACTAACATGCCATCATAATCAATATAGATTTCTTTTTTCTTATTGGGACTTTCATTTTCATATAGAATTCTTTCAATGGTACCGATATCTCCATTGAATACATTTTCATCAGGCATATTTACTAGCTGCAATACTTTATCACGTTCGCGGTAAATGACATCTCCATAATGAAATTCTCTTTTACTTGGATCTTTAGGATTAAATACTTCTTGTAATTCTTTATTTAATTGATCGATTCCATTCATTCCACGATACATAGGTACCATGACTTGGACTTGTTTATCTGTATATCCTTTTTCTAAGATTTGTTTACAAATTGTTTTTAAGTTATTACGAATGGATTCACTATGACATTTTAAAAAGGTATAGTCACTTTTTTCTTTTAAATAATTCTCACTTAATGCATTGTTTTTGATTTCTTGGGCCAAAGTAGGAATGTAAGAGTTTTCATCTTGGCGATATAGTAAATCTAACTCTACCATGGGAATCGTTTCACTTTCGATAAAGTCTCTTAAGACTTGTCCTGGTCCAACACTTGGTAATTGGTTATAATCTCCAACAAAAACAATTTGAATCTGTTTTTTTAAGCCATCTAATAAACTATGTAGTAGAGGTAAATCAATCATACTGACTTCATCGACAATAATTAATTTTCCATCATCTTTATGGTAAGCATTGATCCCAAATTCATTGGTTTCTTTATTCCATTTTAAGAAGCGATGAATGGTACTTGCTGGTAATAGTGTTGTTTCACTCATTCTTTTACTTGCTCTTCCCGTCGGAGCAAGAAGACGAAGTTCCTCCATGAGCTGATCGTAATTGAGATTATTTAATTTTTGATAAAGTTCAATCAGTGCTTTGACAATGGTTGTTTTTCCAGTTCCTGGACCACCAGTAATGATGGAACAGTGATTGGTTAATGCTTGGATGATTGCTTCTTTTTGTTTTTCATTATAGACAACACCACAACTCTGTTCATACTCTTCTAGTACTTTCTTCATCTTTTTATACTTGATTTGTGGTAGATGGCATAAAAATTGAATTTGATCAGCGACTTCTACTTCACATTGATACATTTCTTTTTCATAGTAACGGTCTTCTTCTTCGACGATTTCTTCTTCGTCGATTAACTCTTGAAACTGAGAAGTAAATAAGTTCTCTTCTAATTGTAGTTTTAAGTTTTTACAAGTTTCTTCATAGAGTTCTTGTTTTGAAAAATAAGTATTGCCAGTTTGGAATGTCAGGGATTGAATGGTATATAAAATACCAGCTTTGACTCTTCTTTCATCTTCTTTTTCCATTCCTTGGGAAAGAGCAATGGCATCTAGTTTTAAAAAAGAAATATCATCTACTTCATTCATCACTCTATAAATATTATGTTCTAATGTTTCAATTGTAAACGATTTATAGGTGTTATAAATATGAAGTGCATCTTTCATAGAAAAACCGAGTTCTGTTAAATAGACAATTGTTTTATGACTCTCCTCATACTTTACTAGTGTATCATAAACTTTTTTGGCTTTTTTACTAGATAATTTGGGGACAAGAGAGAGACAACTCGCATCTTCTAAGATTTTATCTAGAGCTTTTTCTCCTAGGGTTTCTACAATCAAAGTGGCTTGTTTTTCACCGATTCCAGGAAAGAGATCACTGGATAGAAAAGCAATAACACCATCTTTGTCTTCTGGTTTTACTTTTTCATAGCCACTGACTTGAAATTGAAAGCCGTATTTTGGATGATCTACTCCTTCTCCATAGAAAATGTAGTGATCTTCTTCTGTTAATTCATGAAAGTATCCTGTAAAAGTAATTGTTTTATTGATATAATCTTTTAAAGATTCATCATCTGTTTCACGGACTTTAAAAATACCAATGACATAACCTTGTGAGGATTGAAAAATACTTTTTCGATAAGTTCCTTTGATATAATGTTTCATCTTCCAAAAACCCTCCTATACATAGAAAAAGGCTTGATTGCCTTTTTATCTAGATCTTCCCATACTATAGATTTCTGATTCCAATTGGTCGATACTCGCACCATCATATAAAATATCATGACCAAATTTTACTTCAAAGTCTCCTAGATCTATTTTTTCTCTTGCTTCATCAGATAACTGATAATAAGCATCTCTTATTTGATCTTTTTGACGTTCATATGTTTCTACTTCTGGAGATAGAGTATTTCCAGAGTTTATAGCTTGTGGTTCTTGACTCCATAAATGCTGGACTCCAACTAAAGAAGCAGCGGTAATGGTTCCTGCTACGACAATTTTACCAAGGCGAGCAAAACGTCCACGATTGATTTGTGTAACAGCAAGATCTTTTCTTTCATTCATACAAGCAACCATGGTTTTTCCATCATAAACTGGTTCATGATTTCTACGTGCTTCTTCTGTTAATATGACACGAACTTGTTGAATCGCAACTTCTTCAGAAACTCCTTTTTTTAATTGATATAAATATACGAGATCTCCGGATGGTTTTGCAGGAAGACGTGTTGCTTTTTTCACACCAGCTTCCATGACAAGTTCATCTAATAAAGAGACAATCTCTGAAAAATCACGAATGCTTTCACGTATCACTTCTTTTCCTTTATGATGAATCACACGTACTTGTTGTGGATTATTTACTTGAATTAAAATTTCTTCTTTCATATCGTCACATCCCTATACTGTAATCATACCGTGTTTTTCAGGAAAAGTCAAAATAATTTTACACAAGCTTTTGTTTCATCGTATCATTGTGATGATAAGAATCAATGGAAGATCAAATCAATCTTTTTTTCAGCTATGAATGGACAGACTTTGCGAATACAACATAGCGAATCTGTTGATGATTGGTACAAGTAATCAAAACAAGCCTAGGAAAATCCTCTTCACTTTGAAACACTTGAAAGTCAGAAGTAGAAACTTTTTTCGTTTGATAGATCTCATATTCTTGTTGTTGGTTTTGAAAAGAAAGAAGAAGACGATCTCCAATTTGATAATCATGTAAATCACCAAATACTTGGGGAATACTATGGCCTGCGAGATAAAGATCTTCTTTCGTATCTAGCGTTTGTGTTAGTGAAACCACTTGATTTTGTGAAAGAATTTCTTCAATCTCTCCCTGCTTGATTAAACTTTTCTTTCCAGTCTTAACAAGTGTAATCATACCTAGAATAGAAGGATCTACTACTTCTTGTTTCTCATATTGTTCAATTTCTTCCTTTCGTACTTGTTCTTTTTGCTGTTCTTGTTGTTCAAATTGAATGAAAGAATAACCAACCCCAATGAATAATAAGATCCCTAAATATTTCAAAACTCTCATTTTTTTCTTTCTAGTAAAATGCCAAAGAATAGAAGAAGACTACCTGCTAAAGTCAAACCAATCAACCATGTTTTTGTTTTAGAAATATAATTCTCTGTATTTGGATATACCTCTTTATGATTAACTGTTTTTAATGTAATTTGTTCTTCATCATCATGAATTTCAAAAGAGATCTTTTTCTCTTGTTTCACATATCCTTCTTTTGCTTTAGTCTCTAGAAAATAATAAGATCCAACCGGAAGATCTGATACTTCAATCACTCCTCTTTCATCTGTTTTACACTCCATTAATTTCTCTTTTGATTCTGTGTATAAAGCAAAGGTTGTATCATTCAATGGAAGATCATTCTCATCTTTTTTTAGTAAAGTAACGCTTCCCTTTTTTAAATAGTTCTGAATCTTCGGTTCAAACTGTACTTGTGTCTGATACTGCTCATCGACAATAAAATAGTATTTTGTTTCATTCTCACGATATGCTTCCTTGGTTTGTTCTACAAAATAATAAGTACCAGGTTTTAAATGTTTTTTGAAGTGAATTACACCAGACTCATCTGATCGAATCGTTGTAATCTTATCCTTTACTCCCTCTTGGTATAAATCAAAAGAAACGTTCGCGAGAGGTACTTCCTGATAAAGAACTTGTCCCTCCTTAATTTCTACCATTTCTTCTCCAACTTTTGTAAACTCTAGTTCTGTTTGGTATAACTCGTTTTTGATTGTCAACTGTTTTGTTTCCTTTCCTTCTAAGAAAAAACAATACGGTTCTTCTTCTAACTGATATCCCTCTTGTGTTTTTGTCTCTATCAAACAGTAATTACCAAACGGAAGATCAACAAACTCTAATTTTCCATCTTCCCCTGTTGTTTTGGTATCCATCCATGTCTGTTCTTCTCCATTCATACGATAAAGAGAAAATTCTACTGAAGAAAGGGGAACTTCTCCATCTTCACTCTCTCCTACTTTTTGAATCTCAATCTTTCCCTTCTCAGGACGATCAATCAATTCATAACTAAGAACTTCATCATTCTCCTCATCAATCGTAATCATAAAATCATCTACTTTTTGATAATACTCTGTCGTCGTTTTCTGTTGTACCAAATACGTACCAACCGTCAAAGAAAGAACAATCCTTCCCGACTCATCAGTAGAAACAATTCTCTTCTCCCCTGACTCCTGATTCGTAATCTCAAACGTAACATTCGCCTCTGGAATCAAAATACTTGTCTCTACTTCCTCTAAATACTTCTGTAACTCCACCGTCACCTCATAAGGAACCTCATAAACAACAATCGTCTCCAATGGAATCGTCTTCCCCAATCCCACAACATGATAACGATCATCCATCAAATACCCATATGGTGCAACCTTCTCCTTCACCTTATAAGTACCCGCTGGCAGTTCTTTCGAGAGCGCATACCCATGTTCATCCGTAGTAATACGATCAACAACATCCCCAGACACCGTTGTAATCTCATACTCTGCACCTTCTAAACTCCTTCCCTTAGGAGCTTCCCCTTTCGTCTTCGCATCCTTCTTATCCACTTCAATCTGATATCCTTTTGTCTTCAAAGAAAACGAAGCAGTCACTTTCTTACTCAAACCAAACGTAGCCAAAGTCTGAGAATTCTCCTTTCGATAAACCATACTCGTCGACAGTGGTAACTTCTTTTCCAAAGTAATCGTCTTCTCTCCTACCTCAAATGGATATAACAGTAAGGTATTCCCATCAAGTTGAACTACAGGATCCGCTTCTGTCAATTGATATGCACTTAACACTTGATTCTGATCCTCAATCGTAAGAATCTCTCCAGACTCCCCTTCAATCACAGTCCCATCAAACGATGGCTTCTTCTCATGCTTTTCTATCAATTGAAGAATCTCCCTTTTCTCATTCTCCACTAAAATCACTTGTCCAGTACGATTCAACCCTGTTGTAAACAAAATATCAGTCATTCCTAACGTCTCCCAAATCAACTGTTGGGTAGCTAGATAATAATTCGCCGTCTGATGCCCTTCATATTGATATCCATAATACGCATATAACTCCATCTGTTCCTTCATTTCCGTTGTAATATTTGCCACATCAAAATATGGTACAGAATCATATAGATCTGACAAAATATAAATACCAGGTTCAATACAATAGGCAACAGTCCCATTCGCATATACAACCCCTTGTTTATTGGAAAATTGCTTTCCAAAAATATTCAAATTCGTATAGACGCGATCCATATACTCAATTCGAATCTGTGTATCATTCGTTTCCGCATGACAATTCATCATCAATGCGAAAAACAGAATCATACTAATCACTAAAATCTTTTTCTTCATTTTTATCCCTCCTATCCATAACGTACAAAAGATAAGAGGACAATTCCTGCAAAAAAAATAATCTTTTCGAAAAAAATTTCTCAAAGATTATTTTCTATCACTTGTTCCACTCTCTCAATGCTTGTCTGACTCTGTGTTTCCATATTCTGACGAAAATTACAATAATCTTCATCCATTGTCTCTTCTAACGCATCTAACATCTTCTGCATCTCAGAAATCTGTTTCTCTAATTTTCCTTCTTCTCCAAGAGAAAGTTGTAATAATAATGTTTTCTTATAAATTTTTAACAACTCTTTTTTCTGTTTGATCTTCAACATCTGTAACTCATGCATAGAAAGTTCTTCTGTATCTTGTAGATCTTTTTGAATTTGATTCAACTTCTCTTTCAAAATCGTTTGATCTTTCTCTTTATAAACAATTTGTGTCTCTACAACAGGTACTTCTACCTGAACTTCTCTCGTAACTACTTTTTCTTCTTTTTTCTGAAATACTGTTTCTTTATCTAATAACAAGAATAAAACGAAAAACAAAATCAGTACTACAAAAATCAATGTCATAAACTCTAAGAGCGCTAAAACAGTTGGATTTTGATAAAGAAGAAGCGGATCAGAATAAGAGAGTTGTTCTTTAGAAGTCTCATATAAAAATAATAAGAAATCTGTCTCAACAAAGAAAAATTGAACAGTCAACAACACGCGAATCTTCTTCGTCCATCTCGATATAAAATAAATAGAAAAGAACAGAATATGACTCACAATCACCAAGAATAAATAAAGTCCTAAATCTGGAAAATAATATCCAGTCAGTAAATTCGTCATAATATAATCCAAAATCGCAAGTAACTCTTGATGATAAAGAACTATGACAATCACACTAAAAATCAGATAAATAATTCCCACTTGCTTTTTGGTTAATGTCTTTCTCACCTTTTTTAAATAATAGAAAAAGATCAGTAAGACAAGTAATAAAAATGGGAGTTTAGATGCGATCAAAACATCGAAAATATACCCTAATTTCTCTAATATCGCCATTTGAACCATAACTCCCACCCCCTTTTATTCGTTTATGCGTTCAGCGATATAAACTGTCTGTGTTTTACTATTATTGTTTGTACATGTAATTAACGTCAACGTTGTTTTATTATAATCGCGATAAATCGCAATCTTTCCTGTTTTTTGTTCCTCATAAATATTGACAATTTGGTATTGATAAGTCGTTCCTTGATATTCAATCTCAACCATATCTCCAACTCCAAGACGATACAAATCATTAAAATATGCGATCTTACCACGTCCAGAATGGGCTGCTAAAATAAAGTTACCAAGAGGAACATCAGGATAAGTACTCGTCGGCATAATCGCCACATGCTTATCGACATCATTCTCTTTAGAATTCATTGAAACAAACCCTGCTTTTAATTGAATCTTCGAAATAGAAATCGTTCCAATATAATTCGCACTATCTTTATAAGTTGGTGCAACAACACCATCATCCGCAATATCTACAGTTGTTTCTTCTTCTAGAGAACTATCTACAGAATCAATCTCAGGAACTTCAATCTCTTCTGTCTTTACAACTTCTGTTTGCTTTTCATACACTTTCATATTCATCTCATCAAAAATCTCTTGACGCTTATTACTGATATAAGAATAAGTAACAAGATAAAAACCAATACAAAATAGAAAAAAGCCAAAGACGAGGCCCTGGCTTTTTTTATTTAGAATGTTTTTTCTTAGTCGCATAAATTGTTCCAGCCCCTAGTGTAAGAATTACAAATCCTAAAGCTGTAATTACTGTCGAACTCTGTACTGCAGTATCAGGTACTTCTACATATGGTTGGTTATACATAACTGTTTCTAGTTCTGGTGTTTCATCAGAAATTGTAATTTGAATTACTTCTTTACTTAATACATAATCAGATGGTGCACTCACTTCTTCTAACGTATAAGTTCCAAAAGGTAAATAATCAATCACATAAGCTTCTTCCGTAGAAGTCCACTCAGCTACAACATTTCCTTCACTATCCTTTAAGACTAACTTCGCACCAGCTAATGGTTCTTTCGTAGTCGCATCTTTCTTAATAATAGAAATACTACCATAAGTTGGATAGAAAGAAATACTTGTATCTTTTGTAAGTTCTTCTTCATAAGTCTCTGGTGGAGCAATTGTCTGATAACTTGAACCACCTGAATAATAGTAAATAACTTTATTTACAAACTTACCAGTGATTTTTAACTGTACTTCTTCTTTATTATCTAATTGTTCTACCGGAACTCTTACATAGAATTTTTCTCCCGCTGTAAATGTTGTCTTTTGATTTCCATCTTCATCTAAAATCTCTACATCTTCCGTATCTGAACTTACACTTACTGTATAAGACTTCATATTAGAACTTCCTGTCACAGTAACAAGCTCTGATACAAAATATGCTTTATCTTCTGAGAATGATAATACTTCATTTGTTGTAGATGCAGAAATCGTTGCCGCAGGATCACTTGTCTTTGCAGCTTTAACCGCACCTTCCATCAAACTTTTAATCTTACTAAAAACTTTGTATCGATCCGTTGGACTTTGTTTATAGTAAGCAGGTAACATTCCATCTTTTCCATCAGGAACTCCATTCTTACGATCGGTATACCAATGGATCGCAATCTGTGTAATATAAATATCTTTATCTCTATCTCCAGTGATGTTTTTTGTTGGATATCCATTCTCGATGATATATTGATATCCTTTATCTAGTTTTCCAGCTTTCTTAATCGTTAACCCTGTTGGATTATCTTTTCCATACTCCAAACAATAAGCTGGTCTTCCATCTTTCAAGAAGTTTTGCGCATAGTATAAACCTGGCTCCAAATATGGCTTTGTAAATGGTGCGCTATTACTCATCGTAATCGTATTAGGTACAGCTTTTGCGAAAACATTCGTTGGAAGAATCAATAACACAAGTGTTAAAAGTAATAATTTTACAAATCTTGAACTCTTTTTCCTCATAAGAATTCCCCCTCTTTCTAAACGGTTACTACTCTACCACAAAAACTATTTTTTTGCAAGTTCTTCCCTTCTATTTTATGTGGGAATGTGAAAAAAAGAAGAAACTAACGTCTCTTCTCAGAGTGTTGACAAACTACCTATTTTGAAAAATGAAAAATTTTAATATTTTCAAAGTGGGGCATAAGCATCAAAATATGAGCAATTTTAGATATTAAATCCCTAAAACTGCTCTTTTTTTTGGGCA
>CALVJU010000094.1 GCA_944332375.1 uncultured Bacilli bacterium | reverse complement strand
ATAAAGAAGCATAGTATTGATCAATAGGTAGTTTTTTACAAACACGTTCTGCTGCATCTTTAGAATCTCCTGTCAACATAATCATTTTCTGAATTTGTTGTCTTTTCAGATTATCTAAGGATTCTTTTGCATTCTCCTTGATTTCATCAGAGATTACTATATATCCTAAATATGTTTTCCCTTTCGCTACATGCACAACAGTTCCTTCCTCTACTTTCGGAACATCTATTTTTAAACTCTCTATATAAGTATCATTTCCAGCATAGATATCTTCATTTGCAACAAGAACATGTACCCCTTTTCCAGATACTTCTTCAATTTGTTTTACATCTTTCTCCTGAATCACATCAGAATATTTTTCTTTAATAGAAATTGCAATTGGATGATTTGAATAAAGTTCTGCAAATGCTGCATAATTTAGCACTTCTTCTTCACTGGTATTACTTGCAACAATCTTTGTTACAGAAAAAGTTCCTTTTGTCAGTGTTCCTGTTTTATCAAATACAATTGTTTTTAAATGTGTTAACATTTCTAAATAATTACTTCCCTTTAATAATATTCCACGTCTAGAAGCTCCACCAATTCCTCCAAAGAAACCAAGCGGAACAGAAATCACTAGTGCACATGGGCAAGAAATAACAAGGAATGTAAATGCCCTCTCTAAACAGGATTCAAATGTGAGCGATGGAATGATGATTGGAGGAATCACTGCCAATAAAACTGCTCCGATGACAACACTTGGGGTATAATAACGAGAAAACTTTGTAATGAAATTTTCTGCAGGTGCTTTCTTACTACTTGCATTTTCTACTAAATCTAATATTTTAGAAGCAGTCGATTCATCAAACTCTTTTGTTACTTCTATTTTAAGCAGTCCATTCTGATTCACACTACCACTTAAAACAGTATCCTTAACTCTTACATGCGTTGGAACAGATTCCCCTGTTAATCGAGAGGTATCCAAATAACTTTCTCCTTCTCGTACAATCCCATCTAATGGAACTTTTTCTCCTGGCTTTACAACGATGATCTCACCAATTTTCACATCGTCTGGATCTACTTTTTCTAACTTGCCATCTCGTTCTATATTCGCATAATCAGGACGAATATCCATTAATTCTGTAATCGAACTTCTACTTTTCCCAACTGCATAAGATTGAAATAACTCTCCTACTTGATATAAAAGCATTACCATGACACTTTCTAAGTATTCACCTAGAAAAAGAGCACCAATGGTTGCAAGAGACATTAGAAAATTTTCATCAAATAATTGTCCTGTAAATAGATGCTTTATTGCTTTATATAAAACATCATATCCAACAATCAAATATGGTAAAAGATATATAAGAAAAGCATATGGCTCTGGAAGTTTTAAAAACAAACAGATAATGAGTAAGAATGTTGCGAAAACAATACGATAAAATCTGATTTTTAGTTTAGAATCCATTTTTATTTCTCCGTGATTTCTACATCAGGCTCTAGCTTATGAATAGTATTCCTTACTTCATTCATTACTTCTGCTTCCTTTGTATCATCCACAACCAATTTCATCTTTTCCGTCATGAAACTAATTTGTACCTCTTTTACTCCATCAATCTTTTTTATTGCATCCTCTAGCTTTGTTGCACATACTGCACAATCTAGGTTTTTTATTACAAATTTCTTTTTCATAAATTCTCCTTTCATTTGAATATTCATTCAACTATTATCATTATACTTGAATAATTATTCAAATGTCAATACTGTTTTTATTGTTTGACATTTGTTCAACAGTTCAATTATAATATATGTAGCGAGGTGAAGAAATGAACGAAATTACACCACATCACGTTGATAATGTGAACAAAGTAAAAAAAACAATACCTGATTATAATACAATTACTGATTTATCAGACTTTTTTAAGATATTAGGAGATAGCACGAGATTACAACTATTAATGGCACTAGAACAATCAGAATTATGTGTTACGGACCTAGCCTATTTATTAAACATGACAATATCAGCGGTATCTCATCAATTAAAATCATTAAAAACTGCAAAACTAGTAAAAATTAGAAAAGATGGAAAAAGTGTTTTTTATTCTTTAGATGATGATCATATTAAAAAACTTTTATCTGTATCATTAGAACATTTAAGAGAAAAATAAATTACATAATAATGATTATAATTTGACATGATTCCCTATTAATATTATAATACAAATACTTTTTTATAAAGGGGGAAACTTTATTATGGCAGGGAAAATAATATTAGAAAATAAAGATGATTTAGGATCGTTTCAATACGTTCTTTTTGAAGCACCTGAGCCTATAGATTATCAAATTGAAATTCATACAGACCTGACAGACGATTTTATCAAATCGACCTCAACGATTGGGGATATGAAGGATAGTATTCAGTTTTTAGCTATGATTTCAGATGATCCTGATTATCTGAAATTTTGTGAGAAACATAAAGATCATTTATTAGAATTACTAAATAAAGCTGAATACGTCACTTTAAGATTTCCATTAGCTCAAACAATGGAATATATGAAAAGGAATCCAATTCTTAAAACTAAAAAAATAATACTGGAAGACATTTACGATATGGATCCTAAAATCGTAGAAACAATTGAAGATCAACTAGGCAACGAAACAACAAATATTTACTTTGATATTGCAGATAATGATCACTTAATTCATTTCAATGAATATAAAGAAACTGTAAATATCATTCATCATATAATTCAAAATATTGAACAATTTCCATTTTCACCATTAGAAAAAATTATGTATACTTATGACATTGTAAGAGATCGTGTTTATGTAGAAGAAGATGAAAATGAAAATAAAGCAAAATCGAGAAGCTTATCAGATATTTTACTTGGAAATAAGATTGTATGTCTAGGATATGCTAGACTTTTTCACACTTTACTTATGAAGATGAACCTAGATTCCAGACTGGTCTATCTATTTAATTCTCAAAAAACAGGAGGACATGCAAGAAACGAAGTTTATATAAAAGATGAGAAATATCATATAGACGGTGTTTATTATTTTGATCCTACTTGGGACGCAAAACAAAGTGAAAATGATGATACATTTTTATCATCCTATCGTTATTTTGCCATGACAAAAAGTGCAGTAGACAGTCTAGATCACGAAAAAAGAAAAGATTTAAATTTCCCATACTTTTCTAATTCTATTGATCTGGAAATAGAAGACCTTATCAATCAATATGGATTAGAAAATCTGCCGAAAGAGTTTGTAGACTCAATTAATTATATGTCAAAAAGAATTGACCATAAAATTTTGATTAACTCTCCAAAATTTTACTCAATCATTCCCGATCAAATGAAACCTAATAAAGAGGATATTATAAAATCAGCGATACAATTAACAGAATATTTTTATTACCCACTATCTGCAGAAATATTATTAGAAGCACTATATAATGTTAGAAAGTATCAATATTATATCAATCCTGAAAAATATAAACTTAGTTTAAATGAATTCCATAAAATTATTATGCATTCTAATTGGGAGTTTGAAAGCGATTGGATCACTTCTCCCCTTTTATCCCTTGAGGATAAAGGATATAAATGTGCATATCAATTAAAAGAATATTCTGATGAAAATGAATTAGAAAAACATATCGCACAAGTCAAGTTAGCTAAAACACTACGATTAACTTATGAGAAAAGGAAAAATAAAAATTTATAATATTAAAAAACTGTTAGAAATTATTTCGTAACAGTTTTTTTTCTATTTAACTTTTAACTCCACCATAGACAACTCCATCGCCGTAAGCAGAATCAACAATTTTTTTAACAAGAGTTTCATTCGTTCCGTCACTATATAAAGTAAGATTTAAACTACCAGATTCATAATCAAAATTATCATATTTAGTCAACTTATTACCACGTATAACCAAGGAAGTTGTAACATGTAATTGATATTGAAACATCTCTGAAATATTGGTTAAACTAGTTGTATCCCAATTAGAAATATCTAAGGTACGCAAAGATTCCATACCAGTAAACAGATCTGACATATCGGTCACCTTCGAAGTGTTCCAATCTGCTACATCAAGTGAAGTAATTTTTTTAGTATAACCAAACATATAAGACATATTAGTAACTTTTGAGGTGTTCCACTTTGTACCAAATGTAATTGACGTCAATGACTCACAATAAGTAAACATGTTACTCATGTTAGTAACATTGGCAGTATTCCAATTACTAAAATTTAACTGTTTTAAGTTCCGCAAATAGTAGAACATATAGGACATATTCGTTACTTTTGAAGTATTCCAATTTGATACATCTAATGTTGTTAATTTTTTATTACCAACAAGGTTTTGAGCGAACATATAACTCATATTTGTTACATTTGCTGTATTCCAGTCTGATACATCTAACGTTGTTAGATTGGTTGTATAATAAAACATACGTGACATATTAATTACTTTTGATGTATCCCAATCTGATACGTTAAGCGTAGTAAGAGCACTATCATAAGCAAACATATAATTCATATTTGTTACATTACCAGTATCCCAACCTGTCACATTCAAACTTGTTAATTTATTTGCAAAATAGAACATATAACTCATATTTGTTACACTTCCAGTATCCCAACTTGACAAATCTAAAGAAGTCAACCCTCTTGCATAATAAAACATGTAACTCATATCAGTAACTTTTGATGTATTCCAACCAGACACATTTAAATTAGATAAAACACTTGTATAATAAAACATACGTGACATATTGGTTACTTTTGAAGTATCCCAACTCGATAAATCTAAAGAAGTTAAACTTGAATTATAATAAAACATATGTTGCATATTTGTTACATTACCAGTATCCCAACCTGTCACATTTAAACTCGTCAATTTTTTTGCATTATGGAACATGCTGGACATATCAGTTACTTTTGAGGTATCCCAACCCGATAAATCCAATGTTTCTAACTGATCACAGCCCTGGAACCATCCAGCCATATATTCCGCATCAGAAGTATCAAAATAATCATTAAATTCAATGCTTTTTATGGAACTGCTACCACTCATCTTTCCAAATACATATATTGCTTCAGGACTGGCGTATATTTTTCTATTACTTCCAATATACGAATTTCCATCAGAATCGGTCCACAGCTGAATACTACCATCTTGTGCCAGCGAAACATCAACAAATGATGTTCCGCCAGGAGCTAAATAATTCACAAATTCTAATGTTTCAAGTGAAGACAAATCAGTGTATGGCATCAAATAGTTCTTTTCAAATGTTACGGTAAAGGCACTTGCAGTTACTGTATTATCTGCGTTGCCAGTATCTCTAACTCTGGCAATAACACTTCCTGCAGATTCAAATAATACATTTACAGAACTTCCAGAAACAGTTGTCCAAGTGGAACCATTGTTTGTAGAATATTCATAAACTAAATTACTTGTTTTAGTTCCACTATAATTAATCTTAACTGTTTTTGTTCCATCGCCATTTTCACTCATGGTATAAGTAGGAGTTGCAATGTCATTTGTAGTTACACGCAACGTTGAACTTTGTCTAGTCTTTCCATTTTTTCCAACTGCTTGAGCTTGAATAGAATATGTTGTGTCCTTGTCCAATCCAGTAAATGTATATGTTGAGCTTGTCTGTTGACTAGTCCATGCTCCATTGTTAATACGGAATCGATATCCTGCAATTCCCATTTTATTTTGTGTTGCCCTGACATTTACAGTAATACTAGAAGATGTTACAGTACTTCTTGTAAATGAATTGATCGTAGGTAGATCACTATCAATTTTGGTAACCTCAAAATCAACTTTTGTAATATTACCAGCATTATCTCTTACCCAAACACTATAATTACCATTTTTTGTAATCAGTCGATAATTTTGTGAAGTCCATGAGGCTCCCTGTGTCCAAGAGTAAGCTTGAGATGCCAATCCTGATCCACCAGAATCAGATACACTTGTTCTCACTGTTGTCTCTTTTACCCATGCAGTAGGATTTCCTAGAATTTCTACAGTTGGTGCTACTGAATCAACTTTTTCTATTGTAATCAAAGGTGTTTGTAAAAAACTTGTTCCATTACTTACACGTATATATAAAGTACCATTTTCAGTAAATTTAATTGTATAATTTGCAGTAGGAGCTGTTTTCCATATTTTTCCACCATCTAAACTATATAAATAGATAAATCCATCCCCTTCAGGATACGTAATTGTAACGTTCTTTTCTGTAGTCCAAGTAGTATTTGGATAATCCACTGAATATGTTGGCATAGAAAGTTCTGGTCCAGTATCTTCTCCTGTATTCTGAGTAAAATCAATATCTACTTCAACATTCTTATCCATTTCATCACTTGCCGGTGCATTTGCATCCCATGTTGCAACTACTTGAAATGTTTTAGTCTCACCTGCTTTTAAAACAAAACCGGTATAAAAATCACTTACTTCTAAAACTAAGTCAGATGGTTCTCCATCATTAAATGTAATACCAGTTACCTTCGCATCAATTGTTCCTTGATTTGCAACTGTTACGTCATATATTGCTTGGCTACCTGGTTCGTCCAATTCTACTCCTAACTTTAAAGAAGTCCCCCCCGTAATGACTGGTCGTGAAACCGTTGTAGCGCCATTCATTTCATTTTCTACTGCTTTCGTAAAAAGTACCTTCCAAGTTGAAGTGATTTGGGCAGTACCATTTACATCAAGTGTATCTGTTATCAGTGCATAACCAATACCAAAAGACATGAATGTACAAATGGCAAGAACCCCAAATATATAATAAAATCGTCTTTTATTTCCTGTCTTTGAGCGTGTTATTTTTCTCATACTCTTTCCACCTCAATTATTCTATTTTGTTATGTGTTCCTGAATCTAAAACTATACACATATCTCTCGCTAGTCTACTATATCTAATAATATTATAACAGAAAAATACAAGTTCAGAGAAAAAAATGTAAAATTTATCTAAAAAGTTTACATCTCATTTTCTTCTTCAAAGACAACCGTACATTGATATAGTTGTCCGGCATTCATTTTATCAATTTTTTTTCTTTTACGATCGAACCAAATTGTATCAACAAACTCCCAAATAGAAAAAGTTCCTGCAATAGATAATATCTCGCTAATATAAATTGTATAATCAATATCTCTTACAAAAAATGAAATCATAAGTAAGATAGAACCAACAACAAATAGTTTTATTGCCTTCCATGTATTGTATTTTAATTCTACTGACATATCATGAACAATTAAACCAAATTGATCATTAATTGTTTTCACCAATTGTTCTTTCTCTTCTTTCGTAAATACTACACCCTCAAATTTTAAAACAATAGAATAATCATATGGAATATAATATGCGATATTTTGTATATAATGGATTAAATTATCATCTAGAAGAAAATGATTATGATCAAAATTAGAATAAATTTCTTCTTTACTATGTAAATAAATTGGTATGATTGCTTTTTCCTCTCCAATATAATTCTGATTCATAAATAAAGCAGAATCATACTTCGTATTAAAATACTGTTGCATTTTTTCTTTCATATCTTCTCACCTATTATTAATAGTATAAAACAAAAGAAAACATGAAGTCAATCATGTTTTACATTACTAATAAACAAAGAAGTACAATCACACCGAGTGCTAAACGATACCACATAAATATTTTAAAGTCATGCGTTTTAATATATTTTAATAAGAACTTAATACAGATGAGACCTGCTACAAAGGCAATGAAGATTCCTAAAACAAATATACCAATATTCGCACTGATTAATGTCATTGTTGAATCTTTTAAAAGTGTAAGCAGTGCTGCTCCTGCAACAACTGGTGCTGATAAATAGAACGAAAATTTTGCTGAATCTTCTCTGTTCATTCCTCTTGCTCTTGCTGCCGCAATTGTTGTCCCACTACGAGAAAAGCCTGGAATTAATGCGAATACTTGCGCACATCCAATCACTAATGCATCTACCCATGTCATCTTATCAAACCCTTTTTTCTGTTTGAAATAATGGTCACACAGATAAATTACAATTCCCATAAACATTAAAGCGCAGGCAATCAAAATATAGTTACCACGAAGAGCATTTTCTATCGTTTCTTCTAACAAAACACCAAATATTGCTGCTGGAATTGTGGCGATTAAAATAAACCACATCATCTTTCCATCTTTACTTTTTGGTTTTGTAAATCCTTTGATAATAATATTTAAAAAATCTTTAAAGAAAAACAAACAAATGGCAAGTAAAGTTCCTAAATGAAGTGCGATATCAAAAGCCATAGTAATATCATTTCCCATAGAACTACCAATTCCAAAAATATCTCTAAAAATAATAAGATGAGCACTTGATGAAATTGGCAAAAATTCAGCAATTCCTTGTATAATTCCTAATATAATTACTTGTAAATATAACATACTTTCCCTCTTTTCAAACTACTTTTATTAAAGACTATTCCATTATATCATAATCTATTCAGTCTTGAACTCATTATTTTCATTTTATCGTTAAAATTATGTAAAGAAAAAAGATATCCCTATTCACAGACATATCTTTCTCTCCCAACAACATCAAGTACATCTTGTCTCGTCGTATCTAAAGATAAACGATCTTCAAAACCACTTAATGTAATATTTGTCTGAGTATCCGTTTCACTTAAATCTAATTCTACTTTTACTTGATAGTAATTATCTGACACTTCTGGAGTATAAGTTACACCACTTAAACTAGAATAAGTATTAGAAAGAAGTTCTACTCCATTTTTATTAGATTCAAAGTTATAACGTTCAATATCACTAGCAATAGCTAAAAGATTATATTTACTTTGGTAAGATATTGTTTTCAGTTTATTATTTTCAAATGAAAATTGATATTCCAATATTTCTTCCACATTTCCAGCAGTTGATGTCCTTGTACAGGTAAGAGAACTACCCCCAAATATGCCATAAGAATTTAAAGTAAAATAGCCACCAATACAAACAATTAACAAGAAAATAATCATTGGTAATAATAAACGATGCCTTCTTCTGATCCTTGTGTTTGGTCGATCCATCAGCTTACGTAGTTTTTTCTGTTCTTTTTCTGCAGATGGAGAATTTTCATAATGAGGAAAATTAGACTTTTTTGGTTCTTCAATACCTGGATTATTTGAAATCTGAGTTACCTTTGTTTGTTGTTCTGTTTGCTCCTGAGATGATGGAAAAGGTGGCGGTGTTGGGACAATCTCTGGAATTCCTTGTTGTGTTTGATTTACCTGTTCTTGAGATACTTTTGGAAAAGGATCTATTTTCGGTATTGTAGACTGTTGAGCTTGAACACCTGAACTTTGTTGTGATGAAACTGTACCAACTGTTGGTTGTTGTATGTTATTTAACTCCGGTATCCCTTGAGCACCACTATTTTGTTGTATCGTTTCTTGAACTGGTTGATCCGGTGTTGGCTGTGGTGTTGGAAACGCTTGAGGCGTTGGAACAACCTCTGGAATTCCTTGTTGTACTTGTTGATTCATCATCACCTTAGATCCATTCGGTATAGGATCTATTTTCGGTATTGTAGACTGTTGAGCTTGAACACCTGAACTTTGTTGTGATGAAACTGTACCAACTGTTGGTTGTTGCATATTATTTACTACTGCTTGATTTCCTGTATTAGGAATAAAATTGGGAATTTCCTGTTGTGGAATATTTGAAAAACTGGAGTCTTGTTGAGAATGAAAAACCAGATTCGATGTTGCAGTTTGAGGCGAAATTTCCTCTATTTCAGTCCCTGGAGTCCCAGTTTCTGCTTGGTTTGAAGTATTCTGCAAATTTGTATCATTATGATTCGTTGTAAGATCGTTTCCATGATGATTTTGATTTAACGGATCATTAAAAATACTCATCCAATCTTGGTTTTTATTTTCATTCATTTATAATCCCCTCGTATTCTTGACTTTATTTGATTGTCCCTCCTGATGACTCACAATAAGTTCTAAATTCATCTTCGCTCATATCTCTCCTCATATCAAGAGCATCAAATTCATCATCTGTTTTTGCTGTCCCTGATAATTTTACTTGAGAATCAGTAATTTCAATTGCTGCTCCTGGATATGATTCGTGCATAGATTCTCTAAAGGTTTCTTCATCCATTTGAATACTAGCTGCAATAAGACTATCTGGCTCATAATTAAGTGTCATGTCATAATCGGCATTTAAAATCCTTGCATCTTTTATTTTTACAGAAATAGAACTCGACCCAGACATTCCTAATCCGGTATCATCCTCTAATGTTGTCGTACAAGTTAAACTTTTTCCTCCAATAATCCCAAAATAGTTCAATAGGAAAAATACAATAAAAATAACAATGATGATAGCAACAATTGGAACAAGCATATTGATGATGTTCTTTTTTTGTGCTGGTGTACTACTTGGAGCAGAAGTTGTATTCATTCCTCCTTGAGCAGGTGGAACAGTACCGTTATTACCATTATTTGCCATTTGGTTCATCATATTCATTTGTGGATTTATATTCATTTCTGC
>CALVJU010000093.1 GCA_944332375.1 uncultured Bacilli bacterium | reverse complement strand
TAAAAATATGTCATAAATAGTTTTATTTACACTAGTAACTAAATCATAATCGCTCTTCCTTTCAAGTGACATAATAATAGCATAGTAATACATAACTTATCAAAATTAGTTAAACAAATCCATGTAAATTTTAATGGTTTTAGCAAGAGTTCTATCTATACCTTCTCTCCTATTATTTTTATTTTCTTCGACACTTTGGGACACATCATAATAAACATAATCCTCTAATAAAATCTTATCTTTATATACATGCATATGAGTCTTCATAGGCAAATGTAAAATAGAGACCCCTGAAGCGCGCACGCTGCTTGCTAATCCTTCCATTGGATCCCAACTACAATGAATATATACACTTTCAGTTTTTTTAACAATTAAATCATATAAAGTATCAATCATTAAATATCTAGAAAAATTATCAATGGCAACTTGTTTCTTTTCATTTAATACTTCATTTTCTTGTGACAAATTAGAATTATATAATGGTGTAGACCAAAAAGAAACAGCATTAGCAACCACTTCAAATAACTCTTCTTTTTCTTTATCTGTCAATTTAATAAAAGATAATTTAATTGCCTCACTTTTTAATGCATACTTAAATGCATATTTTGTCTTTTCAAACATAATAATCTCCCTTCAATTAAATTGGTCATATAATATCATAATTATAAATCCTTGTCAAATGCTGTTTAAATCTTTCAAAAAGCCTCTACTCTTTAAATAAAGTCCAGTATAACGATCATAATACTCATTCAAAAATTGGTTGACTCCTTTCTTTACTTTTTCAGAAAGATCTAATTTCTCAATTTTTGAAATATCAACATAATAATACATTCTAATTAATTTAATGACTTTCTCATCGACTAATGGTTCCTGTTTTCGACAATAATTGCACACATAACCACCCAAATAACTCGATAATGTTGCAATCGAGTCTGTTCTTCCACAAACACAACAACGGTCGATGACAGGCATTACTCCGAGATATTCTAAGTATTTTAATTCTAAAATATTTGTAATCACTAATGGATCAAATCCCTCTTCTATCTTTTGAATTCCGCTGATAAAAAGGGGATAAATTTTCTCAGATTGATTTTGTTTCACTAATTGTTCTGTTAATTCTAATAAATAGCTTGCATAACTAATTTTTTCTAAATCTGTTTTTATCTTTTTTAATGGATCGATGACATCAACACTCATCAAATTAGATAATTTTCCCTCTTTATAATAGATATGAAACTTTCCATAAGTCAGTTTATCACTCACACTTCGCAAATCACTTTTCACACGATTTGCCCCTTTTGCCATCATACCAATTAGGCCATGTTCTTTTGTAAATACATTTAATATTTTACTAGATTCTCGATATGGAATCGCACTGACAATGATTCCTTCTACAGTTTCAATCATATTGTTTCTTTTCAAGTTCTTTATACTTCATATAGTACTCAATCTTACCAGTATTTCTAAATAAATCCCATAATAACTCTTTCATATGATCACCTATTTCTATACTGTGTATTATATGCAGAACTATACAAAATAATTACAGATCTTGGTATCCAAACTCCTTTAAATATTTATCTTTATCACGCCAGTTTTTTACAACCTTCACCAGTAAATTTAAATATACTTTTTTGCCTAACATTTCTTCCATATCTTCTCTTGCATAAGTACCAATCTTTTTGATCATCTGTCCATTCGCACCGACAATAATTTTCTTAATCGATTCACGATCCGTAATAATATCCGCATAAATCGTAACAGAGTTCTTTTTTGTTTCTATAGATTCAATGGTACAAGCAACAGAGTGAGGAATCTCTTCTTCAGTTAATCGAAATACTTTTTCCCGAATTAATTCTGATAATAAAAATCTTGTAGACTGATTGGTAATATCTCCTTCTTCGTAATAACAAGCACCTTCTTTTAAATAAGACTTCATTACTTTTAATAGAGTTTTTAAATTATCTTCTTTTAAAGCAGAAATTGGAATAATTTCTTGAAACGGATATAAATCCATATACTCTTTTATTTTATCCATAATCTGTTCTTTTTTTAATTTATCAATTTTATTTAAGACTAAAAAAACAGGGACATGATTTTGTTTCAACGATTCAATAATATATTGATCTCCAGGTCCTAATTTTAAAGAAGCATCTACTAAAAACAAAATCAAATCTACATCTTCCATGTGATAATATGCTTCTTTATTTAAATAAGTCCCCAATTTATGGGTAGGTTTATGAATTCCTGGTGTATCTACAAATACAATTTGTGCTTCTTCATCTTGATAAACACCTTGAATCGCATTTCTAGTTGTCTGTGGTTTATTTGACGTAATCGCAAGATGTCTTTTTAAAAGATGATTCATAAGTGTTGATTTTCCTACATTAGGTCTCCCAACAAGACTGACAATTCCACTTTTCATTTTAAATCATCCTCATCAAACGGATATGGACAGAGTTCTTTCTTAGTAAATGTTTTTTCTTCTTTCTTTCCAAAACACGTAATTTTCACATCATCTTCAAAAAATTCACTAATGACTTGACGACAAGCAAAACAACAAGTACTCATCTGATCACGATTTACCATCACATAAAGATGACGAAAATCTCCTTTGCGATATCCATGACTCACTGCACTTAAAATTGCACTTCTCTCTGCACAAATTCCAGCACCATAACTCGCATTTTCAACATTTACACCACAAAATTCTGTTCCATCTTTCATCACTACAATTGCAGATACAGGAAAGTGAGAATAAGGACAATAAGCATTTTTTAATAATTGTTCTAATTTTTCACGCATAAAACACCCTCCTATAATAATTCTAATAAATTCGGTACAAAAATCAATAATCCACAGATCACTGCAGTAATCGCAAAAACAAAAACTGCAGCAGAAGCGGTATCTTTCGCTGTTTTCGCAAGAGGATGTATTTTTGGACAAGCAAGATCAACAACTGCTTCAATCGCCGTATTAATCAACTCCGTTGCGATAACTAGTCCAATTAAAATAATACAAAGTAGCCATTCTTGCGTATTTAGTTTTACTACAATCCCACATATGATGACAAGAATTGTCACCAATACATGAACAAACATACTCTGTTCATAATGGAATGCATATTTTAATCCATCCCATGAGTAACGAAAACTATTAATAAAACGCTTAATTCCTATTTTTTTCTGTTCTTTTCTTTGTTCTTCATTCATATCATTCACCACCTAAAACAAGCTAAGAATCAAAGTCACAAGCCTTGGTCCAAATAAGATCACCCAAAATAAGAAAGCAATACAAGATAAGAAAGCAACTGCAGCAGAAGCGGTATCTTTCCCTACTTTTGCCAAAGGATGTATTTTTGGGCTAATCAAATCAATCACTGCTTCTAAAGAAGTATTAATTAGCTCCATTCCAGCAATTAATCCCAATAGTAGAATAGAAACAGCCCATTCCAGAACGGATGCTTTTAAAACAATACAAAGTATTACAACAAGTACCGTAGTCATAAAGTGAATCGTCATACTCTGTTCATTCTTGTAAGCGGAAACAAGTCCGTCTTTCGCATAAGTAAATCCCTTGAGATACCCTTTTAAACTTACTCTATATTTCTCTTTTGACTCCATATTCTTCTAACACTTCCTTCTGCTTTTGAAACATCACTTTCTCTTCTTCCTCAGTCATATGATCATACCCAAGTAAGTGATAAATCCCATGTGTAACTAAAAAAAATAATTCTCTTTTCCTAGAGTGTCCATATAACTTAGCTTGTTCTACTACTTTATCCACAGATATATAAATATCACCTAAAACACGAACTTCTGGAGTCTCTATCTCTTTATGATCCTCTAGTGCAAAAGTAATCACATCCGTTGGACGATCTACATTTCGATAAAGACGATTGATCTCATGAATTCTTTCATTACTCACAAAAATCACATTAAACAATACATGTTTTAAATTCTCATGTTCTAACACAAACTCTATATAAGTAGGAAGCTCTTCTAACTCTTCAAAATGACATCCTACTTCGTCAATGATCTCTACTTCATTCATATAGCTCCCCCTATGTTAATAATCTGATACAACTGCCAAAACAAAAATAGCAGTAAAATCAACATTATTATATTATAAATCATATCTTTTTTCAAGAAAGCAGGAAGATGCTCTTTTAAAATAGAAAATAACTTGTAAACCGCAAACCCAACAACTCCTCCAACAACATTTAAAATAATATCATCGACATCAAACACTCGTCCAATTAATAACTGTGTTGTCTCAATCGTACTAGAAATCAATAAACTTAGTAGTAAAATAGAATATGGCTTTTTTAACTTTAAAAAATAAGAGACAAAAAAGCCAAAAGGAATAAACATCAACATATTTCCTAACACATTACGAAAAAATAAAGAAGAAGCAAAACGATATCGTAACATTTCTTTAAATGGTATAAAATTAGAACTTGACCAAGTCACATCTTGAAAAGTAACCACATGGAATAAACATAAAATATAAACAATAAACAAAAGGCCTAATATTTCTTTATAAAAAACAACTTTCCGATCATTCTTAACAATATCTGTAATCCGCATGGAAATTACAATCATCGAAAAAATAAAGATCATTGGCCAACTATTTTCAAATATATTCAATATCGTTTCTTGTAACATATACGCTCACTTCCTATTCTTGGGCGTTTTCTTTTTCTTCTATTTTCGCATAAGCGGTAATGTCTTCATATACAGTAAAAAACATATCTACTACCATTTTACTCTTTTTTTGCGTCGTTTTCAAAGTTTTTACGTCAATTATCTTCTCTTTTTCATCTAGCTTTTCTTCCATCCTTTGAATTCCAAGCTCTACCGCCTTTTTTATCGCATCATTTTTCGATAATTTTTCATCCGTTCGTTCCACTTCTTCTTGTTTTTCTTTTTGAAAACGAATTGGCAAAAGAAGATGTTCCCAAATTTTTGTCACTTCACTTTCTTTTTCTTGAAAGGGCATTTGATTCAACAATTCAAAACGATGATTCAAAAATTCAAACACATAAATTGTATTCTTCCTACCTGTTCGTTCTACTTGATAATACTGAAAGGGAATTTCCACTTCTACTTCATACCAAACTTCTCCATAAACAGTTCCCGTCGCACTCACTTGATTTTTAACTTCTTCATTCAAATGAATCTCCCCACTAATAATAATATCCCCAGCTTTTACATAATCATTATTTCTTTTTACAATTTCTCCCTTCGTTGCCTCTACCGTTCTTACAATCGCATCTTTTGAAGCAACGATATTTCTCACCTCTGTTTCTTTTGATTCTTCTGTATGTTTTCTCATTTCAACACGAACAACATATTTTGTTCCAACTGTTTCTATCTCCATCCATTCAATCTCATCTTGATACTTCTTTAAAATTGATTTTTTTACTTGTTCTAATTCGTCATAACTCTTTTTCCACTGAATGGGTGAAACTCCTTCTTCTTTTAGTGCAGTTGTTAAAAAATCACGAACTTTCTTATCTAAATCAATCACTTCGATTTGATAAATAAGATGTGAGAGAATGAATAAAACAACACCAGCAACAGCAAGAGAAAATAAATAAAACCAGTGTTTTTTTACACGTTTTTTTAAAGCAACTATACCATATGTTTTTACAATCGTAATCCGATAAATCGTCTTCAATCTATTTACCTTTTCATAATCATCGAAATAAATCAGTATTCTAATTTTTTTATAATTTAACTGTGTGATTTTTAAAAGAGGAATTTTCTCTTTTATCAGTCGCTTTATAAAACGTTCTATATTCCTTCCTTCAACTTCCAGTTGTATTTTATTTCGCATCACAATCACCTAAATTCTATCTTAGAAACTTTCCCCTTTAATAAAAATTCATCCTCCAATAGTCTTGTAATTGTTAAATTGCTTCCGGTAATGACAATCTGGTTCGTAGGACTTTTTAATACAATTTCTGTGTCACTGATATGACAAATCTCTTTATAATTCACGATATCGATTTGATCTTCATAATAATGCATCGAAAATTCTGTCTCTAATAAGTAAGATTGAATTCTTGAAATCATTTGCTATCACCTATCACATTTTATGTTTTTCCTAAACGGTTATGTATTTTTGTTGTGGGAAAAAAAGACATATGATATAATGAAATCACGGGGGATGATGTTAGATGAAAACAAAACTATTGATCGCATTTGGCAAAGCACTTTGCTTTTTTGGAAAACTACTTGGTAGAGGAAGTTCACTACCAGGAAAAATTCTTTTAAAATTCGACCCACAATTTTTAAGTAAACTAACAATTCCAGGAGATGTCATTGCAGTAACAGGTTCTAGTGGAAAAGGAAGTACTACAAAAATGATTGCATCTATTTTAAGAAAAAATGGATATACTGTTGCTCACAATGAATCTGGTTCTAATTTAGATGCTGGTATTTTAAGTATGTTATTACAATATGCGAACTTCAAAGGAATTGTCAAAGCAGATTACTTTGTATTAGAAATCGATGAACGATATACCAAATATGTCTTTCCACAAGTACACCCTAAGTATGTAGTCATTACCAATATCACGAGAGATCAGCCACCGAGACAAGGTCATTTTGATCAAGTGTTTCGTGAAATTGAAAAAGCTTTAGACTCTAACATGCATCTCATTCTAAATGCCGATGATCCATACTTACAAAAGTTTGAAAATCATGGTTGTCAGATTACTTATTATGGAATTGGAAAAAACAAGTACGAGACAAAAGAACCAAAATTTGAAAACTTAAATATAACCCATTGTCCAGTATGTCATAAAAAATTACACTATCAATCTTATTTGTTTGAAACATTAGGACATTATGATTGTTATTGTAAACAATTTTCTAGACCAAAACCAACTTATGAAGTAACAAAATTAAACTTTGAAAAAGAAAAAATGACAATTAATCAAAAATATGATCTCATTGTTAAACCTGGTCTTCTTTATCAAACATATAACTTACTTGCTGCTTTTTCTATTCTATCCATGTTATTACACCAAGAGAAAAAAATAACAGAACAAATGAATGAGATCACACAACAAACAAAAGTAGAAAATATCTTTGCTTTAGGAAAAAGAACGGTTCACATATTAAGTAATAAAAACGAAAACAGTACGACATTTAATCAATCTATTTTTTATACCACTCGTTTTAAAGGACAGAAAACAATTGTGATCGGTTGGAAAGAAATTAGTAGAAGATATCAATACAATGATGTTTCTTGGTTATATGATATTTCATTTGAACAATTGAATGATAAAAACTTAGAAAAAATAGTTTGTATTGGTGTAAACCGTTATGACATCGCAGTGAGAATGAAATATGCTGGAATTGAAGAAAAGAAGATTATCACGTTTGAAACGATTGAAGAAGCGACTCCTTATTTAAAAAAGAAAACAAAAGGAGATTTATTTGCAATCTTAAATTTTGATTATGTAAAACCACTTTCTAATGCTTTGAAAGGAAGTGATGAAGAATGAAAATAACAATTGCTCATCTTTATTATGATCTTTTAAATCTATACGGAGAAAATGGAAATATCAAAGCTCTAAAAAAACAATTAGAAAGTCAAAGCGTATCTGTTACTGTTCTATCTTTATCCATAGAAGATGAATTACACTTTGACGATTATGACATGGTATACATAGGTGCAGGAACAGAAGACAATCAAAAACTAGTCTTAAAGCATTTATTCAAATATCGTGATGAAATTGAAAAGCACATCAAAGAAAAACAATTATTTCTTGTCACTGGAAATGCGATTGAATTATTTGGAAGATATATTTACACTACTGACAAAAAGAAAATAAAAGCATTGAATATTTTTCCTTATTTCGCAAAACAAGAAAAATTTCGTATCGCTGATGAAGCATTATTTCAATGTGATTTTGTGAAAGAACCAGTTCTCGGTTTTCAAAATCAAAATAGTATTATGAGAGAAAATAAAGATCCTCTCTTTCATGTAATTCATGGAACTGGATCTTATCCAACATCTAAAAAAGAAGGAATCCACGAATATGAATTTTATGGAACTTATTTAATTGGTCCACTCTTAATAAGAAATCCTGAATTACTAAAATACTTTGTAAAAAAGTTAATTCTTACGAAAGATCCAAATTTCAAACTAAAAAACTTCTCTCTTCAATTAGAGAAAAAAGCTCACGATACATTTATAGATACTTATTATAAAAAAATAACTGAGGAAAAGGCATCAAAATGATTGATGCCTTTTATCTGAGCTTTTTTTGCCATTTTCATCTAAATGTTTTATAATGGGGAAAACTTTTTTCCCTTATTATTGAAGTTGTTAAATTTCTATCTCCATGATCTCCTTTGCTTTGTAAGATACTGCTACGATCATTGTTTTTCAACATAACACCTAATTTTATTTACACATTGTGATATAGCAATTCCAGTAGCTACAGATACATTCATAGAAGAATTATTACCAAACATATCAATATGTACTGTATCATCAACCGTATCTAATGCTTCCTGAGAAACACCATCTTGCTCATTACCAACCACAAATGCATAAGCTCTCTGTTGCTCAAAACTATAATTTTGTATAGGAATACTTTGAGTTGTTAATTCTAAAGCCAAAACAGTAATATCATGAAGTTGTAAATTTCGAATACATTTTTTCGTATCATCACAAATTTCATAATCCACATAATGAATCGTATTTCGAGAAACTCTAGTTAACTTTTTATTCTTTAAAATTTCTATGGGTTTAGTACCACAAATATATATTTTACTAACACCTAAAGCATCAGACAAGCGAAACGCACTGCCCACATTGACAATATCACTTACATTATCTAACACTAAATAAATTGGAAATTTTTTCTTCTCATGTTTATAACTTTGATGAGTTAATTGTACATTCGCCATTGACACACACCTTCATTCCTTGATTTTGTAACGCCCATCCCACTGCAAGCCCAAACATTTCTCTAGAGGCAAAACAACATCAACTGCCACAAAACCACCTCTATTTGTAACCAAAATAACACTTTATTTTTAAAAAATCAATAGCAAAGAAAAAGGCATCAAAACTAGATACCTTTTTATTTATCTCTTACTTTCGCATTCAATTTAGATTCTACTTCTGCGATCATTTTATTAAATACTTTCATGACTTCTTCATCCGTTAAAGTACGTGTTGCGTCTTCAAATGTAATAGAATAAGCA
>CALVJU010000092.1 GCA_944332375.1 uncultured Bacilli bacterium | reverse complement strand
GAATAAAAGAACTACTCATGATAGATAATTACGAAGGGAGTAATTATATTGATTATTTTAGAAAGTGAAAGAGAACAAAATTCTTATGGTTCTCAAAAACAGATTTATTATCAAGCATATCAAAGAGATTGTAAGTGATAGAAAGTGCAGGGGAGTAATTATGAAATTATTAACAGAAGAGCGAAGAAAAGAGAAAAAAATGATCAAGAAAATAAAAAAAGGAGAATACTATAAGGTTAAGGAGTATTTATCCCTATTAAAAAAGAAAGGTGGAGAAGTATCATACATCAACAAATTTATTTCTGCATTGATAAAGCAAAAAGAATATTCAGGAGAGAATTGGAATGACTGTTGGTTGAAGGTTGCCACGGTATTATTTCACATCGACTATGAGAAATTTTATAAGCAAATTGATGCATTATTATCTAGGGAACTTTATTCAGTGCGTCATTTTTTAAGGAGTTCATGGAAAGAAATTGCTGTCAATCCAATGTTTTCAGGAAAATACTTGCCAAAATTAGAAGCTACTTCATTTAGAGACGGAGAAGTAATTCAATTCATGAAACAATATAAAGATTATATTTGTTGTGAAGATGTTTTTAAAAAACTCATCACCTGGATAGAAAATCATGAAGGTTGTTATATGTATGAGTTTACAGATTATTATTTTGGCCAAGAAGCACATCACGAAAAAATGGATATAGGACGTGCATTAGTTGTCTTAAAAAAAGAAAAAGTTGTTGATAATCAAACATTTGAAACAGCGATTTATGAAACGGGAAGTGCAAAGACGATACTGAGTTATTTAAAAATGAGTCCAAAGGCAGTAATTAATTGGCTCGAAGCAGAGGATCGCCTTTGTGAATTAAAAGATGTAGATTCTTTACTCAAATTTTTGGAGCTTTATGAAAAGAGTAATCGATATCGAATTGGAAATATTATTTTAAAGTACGGGACAGTTTCTCAAACATTTGATTTTGTGTTGAATTATCCTGATGTCCTTATCCTAGAAGAAGTAGCAAAAAAAATAAAACAATTTGGTGAGTTAGATGATCTTATTTTGTTCCTCAAAGTAACAAAGCCTGATTTTGAGGGAAGGAAAGAGCTTGAAGAACATGTTTTTGAAAAATCGAATGTTGAACAATTATTAAAATATTTAACTGGTCGTCATGTATTAAATCGTGCTTGTGGAGAAGATTGTTTATTAGAAAGAAAATCTCAAAATGAGATTGTGGAATATTTTGGAGATTATCATGATCTTGTTAAACAAGAACAAAAGTTTTTGGAATATCTCACTACAATTCACGATCGAAATACTTTACAAGATGCGTTTTGGTTTTTAAAAAATGAGTCTGATAGTAAAAAAGTTCTTTCTTATTTAGAAGCATTTCTACGTGTGAGAAATATTGAGGGAGTTTTGACAATATTGGGAGAAAGAAAAGGAGAAAAGACAGTAGGTGAATATTTATTAAAACAAGGATGTCTTGATTTAGAAGAGGTAAAAGAGTTATTACTAATTACAAGTAATCAAGAACATCAGTCACTTCTAGAAAGTGCTAAAGAAGAATATCAAGGACCTGTGAAGAATCTTGCTGAAAAAGTGGATCAAATGGCTCTAGCTGGGGAGTGTGTAATTGAGGATGATTTGATGAGCCCAGAGGAACAATTGTGGTTAGTGAATCTTAGTTTGACAAGGGAAAATGTACTACCAAGTGCAGTAAGAAATACAGAAGAAGTAAAAGAAAATCTTGAACTTTATTTAGAACTCTTAAAGAAATGTGATGAAAGAAAATATATGTATTATCGAGATGCTTTTTCTGGAAATCTTGCTTTTGAAGTTGCCGATCATACTTATCAATACTATTTAGAAAATCAAAGAAAGCCAAAGAAATATTCGTAAAGAAAACAGAAGAGGAAGAAATTTTAGAAAAGTTTCTTAATTTAAATCATAAAACAAGGAGGCATTCAAAGTGATTATTGATAAGATGAAAAAGCGAAAAGAGAAAAGATTATTAAAAAAGATTAGAGAGGATTTTTATGAGGGGTACTCATCAATATTTCATTATTGTGACTATTTAACGTATGTAAAGAAAAACAAGAAAAAAGATAGAAAAATATACTATTTAGATGAATTTATAGAGTTCTTAAAATTTCAAGGCACACAAAAACAAGGACTCCAAGCAAGTGATACTTGTACTGTAATTGAAGAATTATATGACTTGAAGTTAACTTATTATGTGGACGATTTGTTGAATTGGATGATTTCAAATCGATTTGATTGGATTTTAGGCGATGAAGGTGTTTCACTTAGTTTTAGTTTGGGCAGTAAATATTTAAAAAAGGTAGAAGCTCACGCATGGGAAAGTGGAAATATTCTCGCATATATGAAAACTTATTCCTGGTTTAAAGATAATTATTATGAAGAATTGTGTAAAGAAATGATTCAGAGAATTCATAGTAAAACCTATTATCCAAGTGAAAAAGAAATTTGTAATTTCTATAAAAATGATTTTGATGAAAATAATATATATTATGTTAGATCTCATTTGCCAGTGAAAGACTTTGATCGACTTTTATTTGAAGCTGGGAGTCCTATGCAAAACTTAAATTATTGGAAACATTGTCATGCAAGTGAAGATTGGTTGCCATTGGAAGATTATCTTTGCGAAACAAAAGATGTTGATACTTTGTTGGAACTTTTAAAGGTTTGTAAAGAAAGCAATCCATATCGAATTGGAAATATTATTTTAAAGTATGGAACGGTTTCTCAAATTTCTAGTTTTATGAGGGATTATCCTGGTATTCTTCGTCCAGAGGATGTTGTAGAAAAGTTAAAACAAACGGAACATGGCAGTGATTTAATTCCTTCCCTTAGTAAAATAGAAGATGATTTTGAGGGAAGAAAAGAGTTAGAAGAACGTATTTTTCAAGAATCAGATCCTGACCAATTAGTAGAATATCTATGTAGTTTGAATGTATTAAACCGTGTTCAAGGAGAAGATTATTTATTAGAGACAAAGTCTCAAGATGATATCGCAAGATACTTTGGAGATTATCACGATCTTGTTAGGCAAGAACAAAAGTTTTTAGACTATCTCACTACAATTCACAATCGAAATACTTTACAAGATGCATTTCATTTTTTAGAGTATAAGCCTGATAGGAAAAAAGGCCTTTCTTATTTAGAAGCATTTCTACGTGTAAGAAATATAGATGGTATTTTAACCATTTGGAGAGAAATAAAAGAAACAGGAGAGACACTGTATGAATGTCTCATCAAACAAGGATGGCTTGATTTAGAAGATGTAAAAGACTTATTACTGATTACAAGTAATCAAGAACATCAGTCACTTCTAAAAAGAGTGAAGGGTGAATATCAAGGACCTGTGAAGAATCTTGCTGAAAGAGTAGATCAAATGGCTCTGGATGAGGATTATGTAACTGATGTTGACAGTGAATTTATGAGTCCAGAGGAACAATTGTGGTTAGTGAATCTTAGTTTGACAAGGGAAAATGTACTACCAAGTGCAGTAAGAAATATAGAAGAAGTAAAAGAAAATCTTGAACTTTATTTAGAACTCTTAAAGAAATGTGATGAAAGAAAATATATGTATTATCAAGATGCATTCGCAGGAACTCGTACTTTTGAAATCGCTGATCAAGCTTACCAATATTATTTAAAAAATCAAGAAGAAAAAGATAGTAAGATCGATTTGGGAAAAATGTTAACATATACAAAAGTAAAATAGTAAAGTGAACATTTCCAAAACTCTAAAAAAACGCTAAGTTTTGGAAAAATATTTCCAAAACTTGACCGAAAGTTCGAAATAGAGTATGATGATACTAGTGAGGTGGACTATGATTGAGAGAACGGAATATTTAAACATGTTAAAACGTTGGAAAGACAAAGACGTGATTAAAGTAGTGACAGGAATTCGAAGATGTGGGAAATCTACTTTATTTAAACAATTTATACAATATTTGAAAGAAAACCATGTGCAGGATGATCAAATTATTCATATTAATTTAGAAGATGCAGATTATGATTTTCAAACTTATCGAGAATTATATCAATATATCAAGAATAAGATTTCTTCTAATAAACAGTATTATGTATTTTTGGATGAAGTTCAAACAGTTTCAGAATTTCAAAAAGCTGTAGATAGTTTATATATTAAGGAGAATATAGATGTATATATTACTGGTTCTAATGCTTATTTATTGTCGGGTGAATTAGCAACTCTGTTATCTGGAAGATATATTGAAATTAAAATGCTTCCATTATCTTTTAAAGAATATATATCTGCATTTGATGATAGAAATATTCAACAATTATTTTTAAATTACATGAAAAATGGTGGGATGCCTGGAAACATTGATATATTAAAGATGAATCCTAATGATATTGATCAATATCTGGATGGAATCTTTTCAACAATTGTTTATAAAGATATTATGGCCAGAAACCAGATTGCAGATAAATTGTTGTTAGAGAGTATTTTGAAATTCATTTTTGATAGTATTGGGAGTCCTGTTTCTACCAAGAAAATTAGTGATACATTAACGAGTAAAGGAGTACATATTAGTAATCACACTGTTGAAAAATATATTGCTTCTTTTATGGAGAGTTTCTTAATTTATAAAGCAGAGAGATTTGATGTAAAAGGAAAAAGTTTATTGACAAGAGATTATAAATATTATGTGGTTGATACAGGACTTCGTAGTTATTTACTTGGAAAAAAATCAGATAGTGATATGGGACATATATTAGAAAATATAGTATATTTAGAACTCCTGAGAAGAGGAAATAAAGTTTATGTTGGAAAAGTGGATGAATTAGAAATTGATTTTGTGGCAGAAAATAGAGAGGGATTAAAGTATTATCAAGTAGCTCTCACAACGAGAGATCCTAAGGTTTTAGAAAGAGAATTAAGATCTTTGCAGAAGACAAAAGATCATTATCCAAAATATTTATTAACATTAGATATGGACTTGGAAGCAGATTATGATGGAATTACCAAAATAAATGTAATAGATTGGTTATTACAAGAACAACAGAAGTGAAAACAAAAGAGAATTCGTTTGTTCTTAGAAGTAAATGGTTTCTAAATTCAATGAACAAAGTAAAATAGATCAATTTGGTCTATTTTTTTCTCAAAGACTAGAAAAACATGATATAATATCTATGTTGTAAAAAGAAAGGACGATTGGATGAAAACGCTATATAAAGATCAAGTAAAACATGTTGCGAAATTAGCGCGTCTTCGTTTAGA
>CALVJU010000091.1 GCA_944332375.1 uncultured Bacilli bacterium | reverse complement strand
ATATGAAAAGAATGAATGGTAAAATATGGGTGATTTATGGAATCTTGATCGTATATTTATTTTTACTTATCTTATTCCCATCCATATTTAAAGAAGCAATTTATACTAGTTTTATCCAACAAATCTTCTGGTTTGGACTATCTTTATATGCATATTATTCATCAGATAAAGAGCGTTTTCGAAATAGAGATAAAATTGGAAAAATACAAATGGTAGTTATTTTTACCATTATATATCTCATGGTTTATTTTGCGCTGGGACTAGCATTTGGTTATACCAAGAGCCCATATTCCCATACATTATCATCAATGTTAAGTAATATATGGGTATTTATTCCAGTCATCATATTCCAAGAGTACATTCGTGCTGTTTTGGTTCGCTTTACGAAACGAAATAAGCCATTAGTTATTGGGATATTTCTATTGTTCAGTTTAATTGAATTAAATTATGGATCATTAGAAACGTCATTTGCAACGAGAGAATCATCATTTAAATACGTATCTTCAACATTGCTACCTTTACTCACAAGAAATGCGTTACTCACTTATTTCGCATATGTTTGTGATTACTGGCCTGGTTTAATATTTAGAGTAGCAGTGATGTTGGCAAATATTTTATTACCAATTTTCCCTGATTTAGATTGGTTTGTAACAGGCCTACTGGAGTTATCAACTTATATTATCATGTTTATCTCTGTCAATTATATGAATGATTTATCAAAGCGAATTACAACCCGTACATCACGGAAACCACAGAGAACTTCCAATCCAAAAGTGACAATTCCACTATTAACACTATTACTTGTCTTTGTATGTTTTGTTGCTGGATTCTTTACTTATCGACCAATCGCCATTGTGTCAGATAGTATGGTTCCAAAATTCGCAAGAGGAGATGCAGTCGTAGTAAAAAAATTGTCTGAAAAGGAAAAAGAAGAACTAGAAGTAAATGATATCATTCAATACACACTAGATGGTAGAACCATTGTTCATCGTATCCATAAAAAAACAAAGGATGAATATGGAAATACTGTTTATCAGACCAAAGGAGATAATAATAATGCACCTGATACGGAGTTGGTAACACTAAAACAGGTAAAAGGTAAAGTATATATGGTAATTCCTTTTGCGGGATGGCCATCTGTATTAATTTATGATTTCTTAAAGGAATAGGTGAGAAAATGAGAAATAAAAAGGGACAAATATTGGAAGCATTAGACAATAAAGTCGCACGTATTATTTTAGTCATTCTTTCATTAATACTATTGTTCTTTTCCTTAAAATTGGGAATCGATTCATTAGCATGGAAGAGTGAAAGAAATGATAATGTACTTTATTCTTACAATATTAATAAAGGATATACTTATGGTGTAAATCTAACACCAAATGAATTTATTACAGAAAATCCACAAGGAATGAATGAATTATATATATCAAGTTTAGTAAATAACTTTGATGTAACAATGAATTATTCATATTCTGCAAGTAAACAATTAAATTTAAAATATTCTTATAAAATCAATTCTTCCATTGTTGGAGAATATAATAGCTCTCCAAATGGAGAAAAAGCAGAAGTTTGGGTACAAGAGTTTCCTATTGTGAATCCAGTAGAAGAAACACTTGAAAACAGTAACACGGTTAACATTTCTGAAAAATTTACATTAGACTTTCATTATTACGATGACTATGTAAAAAGATTCATGCAAACAATTGGTATTACCATTGATGCTTATTTAAAAGTAGAAATGGAAGTAACCATTGATGGTGAATTAGAAGATGGCATGAATACACTTCATGATACACAAACAGTTACTATGAACATTCCATTAAATGAAGACGTGTTTGCTGTAACAGGTGAAACAGAGAAAACAATCAATGAAAATATTGCTGGTATTAATACTTATGTTGATAAAGTAGATCCTGTAAAATTAACAATTGCTCTTGCAATGTTAGCAGTATCTATTGGTATATTAGTATTTGTTCTTCGTTCATTATTTAGAAACGTTAAGAAGAAAGATGAATATACAAGTCAAAAAGATAAGATCTTAAAACAATATGGAGATATTATTGTAGAAACAGCTAGTCCAATCGACTTCCAAAACTATCAAGTTGTTGAGATTAAAAACTTTAATGAGATGATTGATTTAGAAGAAGAATTACATACACCTATTCTATTCTATGAACCAGAACCAAATGAAACTTCATGGTTTATGTTGATTCAAGAGAAGGTACTTTATAGATACGTATTAAAACGTAAAGGAGAATAATATTTCTCCTTTTTTTTACCCATTTTTTGTGTTATACTATTAATAGTAGAGTAGGAGAGCGTATTATGAGACTAAGAAGATTTAGAAAATTAAGACGAAATAGAAACTATGCTACCATGGTACTTGTAGCTTTTGTTGGAATTCTCTCTGTTATGGGAATTGGATATTCTTATTTACAACAAAGACTTTCAATGGATATATCTTTGTCAAAGAAAAATAATGAAGAATTTGTTGAAGATTATTTTGCATACATTATTGCCTCAAAAAATGTTAATGGAAATGCAGATGGTCTATATACTGATGAACATGGCGCTATTAGGTATAGAGGCTCTGATTCAGAAGTAAAAAACTATGTTTTATTTAATAATGAAATTTATAGGGTTATTGGTATTTTTGATGGTGGATATGTTAAGTTATATAAAGAAGATTCTATCGGAAATATGGCTTGGAATAGTAGTGGAGAAAATAACTGGACTCAATCTTCTTTATATCAATATTTAAATATAAATTTTTATCAAAATTTAGGAAGCAGCAATAGAAACTTAATTACAAGAAATCGATATTACTTGGGACAGACTGAGCTGGCACCAAATACCGCTTCAGGATGGTATAGTGCCGAAAGAAGTTCTAATGTCCATTCCGGATATTCAACATATACAATGGCTTATGTTGGCTTGCTGTATCCTAGTGATTATGGGTATGCCGGAGCACCGGAATGCAATCAGGAAACATCATTTTCTGATTGTAACGTGAATTATAATTGGTTATATAATTCTTCATATTTTTGGTTTTTGAATTCTTCATTAAATAATACATCTGAAGTATATATGTTTAGAATACCTGGTTATATTGGAGCTACTACTGCAAGCGATAGCACTGTTGAAGTTTATCCAGTCTTCTATCTTAAATATAATGTCGTATGCAATGGAGGAACTGGTACAAGTACTGATCCATATACTTTAAGTACTACACTTGGACCTCTTACAACAGATCCAATCAACAATCCAATGAATCCACATCCGACATCTACAGCTACAACAACTGGTACTGGAACAGGCACTGGTGGTACAACTGGTCCAACAACAGGAACTGGTACTCCGACCACTGGAACACCAACAACCGGAACTCCTACGACAACTGGTCCAACAACAGGTACTCCACCGGGAACTACAACTCCTACAGGAACAGTTACACCTACAACAACTACACCAATTATGACTACTTCAAATTCGCCGGTAACTACACCAAATTATTAGGAAACGGAGGAATTCTTTTATGAATAAAAAAGCTGGAAAAGATACTGTGATTGCTATTTTAGTAGCTGCTATTCTTGTAATGGCAGCTGGCTATGCACTCCTTAGTAGTCATCTTAAAATTACTGGTGGTGCTGGCATCGGTGGTGGTGATCAATGGAATGTTGCTATTACGAATATTACAGAAGGAACACCAACAGGTAGTGCGATAAATCGTTCTCCCGCAACACATAATGGTACTGTCGCAACCTTTGATACATTATTACAAAAACCTGGAGATAGTATGACTTATGACATTACAATTGCAAATCAAGGAGATTTAGATGCTGTTTTAGATGATATGGTCATTGTCACTGATCCAAGTGATGATAATACGATTCTTTATGAAGTAACTGGGGTACAAAAGCATTCTACAACACTAGATGTAAATACAACAAACACCGTAACAGTAAGAGTGAGTTGGAATGAAAACGTTACAGAAGATGTTGAACCAATGGAAAAATCAATTACTGTAATTTTAAATTATGTACAAAGATAAGAGTGAATTTATTTCATTCTTTTTTTGAAATTTAAAAATTTTTTTAAAAATATATTTTGTATATTTTCTCTACTTAAATCCAAAATATAAATAGGAAGGAGGAAGAAAAATGTTGAAAAAATGTACAAAATATATATCCATGATTCTTATCGCACTTTGCTTATTCCCATGGATACACGTAGAAGCATCTAGTACGATGACTGTAAGAAATCAAGAGGAATTAAAGTCTGCTTTAGAGGACTCTAATATTTCAACCATTGTACTTGGTAATGATATTGAAACAACAGAAAAAATCAACGTTATGAGGCCAGTTACCATAGATGGAAACGGTCATACGATGCAATATGTTGGTACCTTTGGAGACTCTGATAGTAGTGATAATACGATTTGGAGTGGTATTTATGTATTACAAGTTTATAAAACAGAAGCAACCATCCGTAATATCGCATTAACCGGTGGAAACGGAGGACTTTTAATTAATGGTGCTAAAGTACAATTAGAAGGAACCATCGATCTTTCTGGTAACGGTTTTGGAGGAATTGAACTTGGCCAAGGAAGTGGTGTTGAAAGTATCGCTCATGTCATTCTCACAGATCAAACTATTTTAGTAAATAGAACAGACAGTGAAGATCGTCCAACACTTTGGGTACCAAAAGATTCTACTGGCTCTATCTTAGAAATCAATGGAGCACAATATGAATTATTACCAGAAGAAGAGTTTACTTTAAATGAAATAGAAGCATTTACCATTTCTACAGAAAACCCAGAAACAGGAGATCCAATTATTTTATATATAAGTGGTATGTTCTTATGTTTCTCTGTTGCTTTATTCGCATTCTATAAACTCTCTAAACGTGAAAAGGACTATTTCTTATAATAGTTTTCTTTTTTTATTAATTTCGCATGAACAACAAATCTCGTATCATCATCAGGGTAACAAGTAGATAGCGTAAGTAGTTTATCATTTTTTTCAATCTTCTCATCAAAATCAATAATACTTCTTTTTAGGATCACTTTAGAAAATTCCTCAAATTCATTCTTAGAAAAATGAGTTGTAATGTAATAAGATTCTGGTGAGATGGTATAAAGGCTAACAATTTTCCAAACACTATGATAAGTAGGAGTATCTAGTTGAATCATTTGATGTTCTTCTGTTTGAAACCAATTATCTTGTAATAACTTCTTTAGATCTCCAAACATCGTTTCATCCAAACGTCCATGACCATAAATGATATTATTTTGATTTAAAATGTCAAAGTGGTTGCGATAGTCAGCAAAAATCCATCCAGCTTGATTGTTAGAACGATTAAAAGAATGTGTTAAGTAATAGGTATTATTCGTGGACTGTACAACAGGATAATTGATATTGGTATCTAGTATTTGAATCCACCCAATTGTATCTTTATTTTGATCTAGTAGAGCAGAGAAGTTGATCTGAGTTTGTGTAGTATCTTCTTGTTTCTCTTTGATGAGCAGTTGATGGAGTTGAGAAATCTCTTTTCGATCCAATTGATATTGAACTGTTTTTATGATAAAAAAAACCATACAAGCCAAAGAAAACAAAAGAAGTATCCTATCAATCTGTTTTTTCTTTCTCATCCTAGATCACCTATTTTTATTGTGATACTTTTTCACTTATTTATGCGATCAGATAGTAGAGGAAAGAACGTTGTTTGACAGGTGAATTCTTTTTTGATAAATTAATATTAATAAGAAATATATGGAGGAAATCAAATGGACAAGAATTCAATAGAGTATATCAAACAACAGAGTGAACAATTCAATTTAGAAGATTTTTATTTATATGATGGTATGAATAAAGAAGATGTGGAAAATGAAGTATTAGATCTTCAACCGATTGATGGTGCGATGATTGTTATTACTCCTTTCCAAACCATCTCTCTTCCTTCTCCAGAAGAACATTTTTACGTTACAGAAAGAATCTATCGTGTATTATACGATTCTTTTGATCGTTTTACTTTCCCTGAATATTTAGACGAAAATACAGAGTATCAAATATGGCAAGAACAAGCATTAGAGTATGGCAATATATTAATCCAAGTATGTTTAGGATCTTACTCTCCAGTATGGATTCCTAAAAATATCAATGATTACCAATATGCTGAATTAGAAAAGGTGGTATCTTTCATTAAAGAAAATTATTTAACAGAAAGATCATTCTATTATCGTACCAATATAGAGGATAAAAATTTAGAAGATGTCATGGAAGAGTTAAAAGATCGTATGATTGAAATTCCATATAACAATCAAGAACGTTTATTATGGGGAGAAAAAGAGAAAACAGGAATTCGTATATAAAAAGCATAGGGATTTTTATAGGAAAAATACAAAAAGGTATTGTCAAAAGTTGATGAATTTGTTATAATGAATTCGTTGACTGACATGGCGATGTAGCTCAGCTGGCTAGAGCGTTCGGTTCATACCCGAAAGGTCGAGGGTTCGATCCCCCCCGTCGCTACCAATTTTGATTATTTTACTAGGTTTTAAGCCTAGTTTTTTAGTGTGCCGGGCATGGCATATAGCTAGGTGGTGAAAGTCCACTATACACGTCGGTATCTGCGAAGTATTAGGGAAGCGCAACGCATTAACAGTGATGTTAGGGCTAAAGGAAGCGTGAAACAAAATCGTGGCTCAACGAACAGAAACTTGATACAAAGGCTGTATAAAGGGATGAGGTTACTAAACAAACTAAAGTCCAAAAGATACACGTAACTTTATATAGTAAATCAAGTGAGTAAACGAGGAAAGTTATATGTCTTACCCCGGGAGGTCTCGTGGACGGATAAGTATAAGCGG
>CALVJU010000090.1 GCA_944332375.1 uncultured Bacilli bacterium | reverse complement strand
GTATTAAATAAACAAGTTGGATCATTCTCTGGAATAATTGGAGCAGAAGGAATCAATGCATGTCCCTTACTCACAAAAAAATCTGTATATAACTTCTTTAAATCTTTCATTACTTTTCAATCCTTTCTAATATATCAAAGACTTTCTTTCTTAATTCTTCTAATGAGCCATCATTAGTAATCTCATAATCATAATCATGGAAATCATCTAATCCATGTTCAGTCGCATGAGCCAGTTCTTCTTTCTTTAACCCACTCTCAAAATCTGGTCGATATACATGAATCACAATGGTATTGGGATATGCTTTTTTCAACTTCACAACTTCATCGACAAAACGTCCATCAGAGACTGTAATCACATCAAAGAAATACCCATATACCGCTACATCATCAATCATACGATGAATAAATAAATCCGGATCAATTCTCTTACGAATGATATCGGTACCAAGCATTTGTAATAGTGCTCTAGGTTTGGTCTCTTCTCTCCCATCCCAATCGGTAATATTTTTCGCATATTCTTTAATATAATGGGCATAACGTAAATTCATCGTATCCATTTCTTTCTGTTTATAATATTCTTGAATTGCTTTAGCAATCTCATCTTTTCCATGACGAGCACGACCACAAATTAAATAAATATGTGGAGTTGTTTCTTTTAGTTTCATTTCATTCCCTCTTTCTTTCCAATAAAAAACCACGTAAAGCTAGGAGCGAATTACGCGGTACCATCCTATTTGTTCTTAATTATGATAACGGGTAACCCCGGTAAGGTTTTCTTACACTCTAAGAGGAGCAAATCATCCTTTCATTTATCTATTTCCACCACCCATAGACTCTCTTTGAAAATGAATCGTATGATCTATATCTCTTATTCTTCGCTTTCAGATGTTTCTAGTATATCATATTTTTCATCAAAATACATAAAAATTGATTTTAATGAGGTAATAATTGGTGTTGATACTACCATTCCTAAAATTCCCCAGAAATGTCCAAAGACCAAAAGGCCAACCATAATGGTAACAGGATGTAGTTTAGTTGTCTTGCTCATAATCAATGGTTGGAAGAAGTTTCCTTCCACAAATTGAATGACTACAATGACAAGTAATGTGAATAGTCCAATCATCGGATCTTCCGCAAACCCGACAATCACTGCTGGAAATCCTCCAATGTATGGTCCTGCATAAGGGATGATATTGGTGATTCCACAAAATAAGCCAAATAATAATGGAGATTGTAAACCTACGATCCATAAACCAATACTCGTGACAACAAAGACAGCCGTACAATCAATCAAGGCTCCTCTTACATAACGTTGTAAAGAAGTATCGACGGCATGGAATAAATCTTTCGTCTCTTTACGATATTTTTTCGGAACTAGTTCAAAGATACTATCACTGGCATTATCAAAGGTAAGCAAGAAATAAAAACCAATGATCAATCCGATCACAATCACACCTGCTCCAGAAAAAACAGAAGTAACAAAATTGATTGTCATCTGTGGTAAGCCTTTAGTAAGACCCGTTCCAAAAGTTTCTATCTCGCGGAAGATATCTTGTTGTACACCTTTCGTATCCATGTTGATCAAATTTCCTGCCCGAGCAAAAAGATCTTCAATCCATATTTTAACTGTATTAAAAATATCTGGTAGTGTTTTTACGAAGTCATTAATATGATAAATCAACATTGGAATAATCGCTTGCATCATAACATAAAGAATACTGAAAATTAAAAAGTAAGTAACGGCGGTTCCAATTCCTCGGCGCACTCCCCTCTTCTGCAACCATGTGACAAAGGGATTGAATAACCAAGCAATGACAATTCCGACAAATAATGGAGCTAGAATACGTATTACGGTTAAGAAAAATTGTAAAACGTTCCACTCTTTTCCGATTAATGTAATCGCATAGATTGCAATAATGACAATTAAAATATATGCGATTTTTAGTATTTTGTTGGTCAGGCTAAGAACGCCATTGACATTTTCTATGTCGATTTTTTTACTATTAAAATGTTTACGAAACATGCCAGTTCACCTCTTTATTTATTATACTAAATTTTATGTGGATTTGTAAATGAAATGCGAAAAGAAAATACCCTGGGATGGGTATTATTCTTTTGTTACTTGTTTTATGTTTTCTTTCGCTTGTAAAATAGAATTCATATCAGGTAACATAACATACAACTTTTGACTGCCATAAGTATACGTATTCTGATAAGAACTTGTACCATCTAAATGAATCATTGTAATAGTCCAAGGCTTCATATCATTTAATTGCTTTTTAATAAAATAAGTCATATCTTGTTGTGTAAAATTCGTTTGGAAACTAGATTGTAGTGTATTTAAAATCTGCGTATAATTCGTCAATATAGAAGTGCTTGACATTGCTTTATTTAATATTGCTTCTAATACTTTTTGTTGATTTTGAACTCGTTTCTTATCACCATCAGCAAACGATTTTCTCTCTCTTGAGAATGCTAAAGCACGTTTTCCATCTAAATGATTTACACCAGCATAAAACGTATATTTTACACCCATACCATGTGTTTGAAATGTCGTATCAGATACTACATCAATTCCACCAATCGCATCTACTAATTGAATCAATGTAGTAAAATTAACATGCACATAATAAGGAATTTCAATTTCTAGTAAATCTTGAATGGTCATAATACTTTCACTCAATCCATATACTCCAGCATGTGTTAACTTATCTTTTACCCCACTCGTATGTAACGTCACATAATAATCTCTAGGAATCGATGTTAATAATATTTGATTTGTTTTAGGATTTACTGTAACAATCATATTAACATCACTACGTGCCATATCAGAAATCGTACCAGCACTATCTGTACCACTAATATAAATATGAAAAGGTTCATCCAAGCTGTTTGTTTTCTTTTTGATTTCATCAATTTTCTTATATACTTTAATCTTATCAATAATTTTCGTATCATCATCTATCTGATATGGCTTTTCACTCATCATCGTATATAACGTACGACTCATAAATACCAATTCCTGTTCTTTGATACTTTGTTCTAACTCATTAATATTATCAACAATATCCATTTTGGGTTGATATTTATTCTTCAGTTCCTTCACTGCTTTTTGATCTAATTCACTCTTTGATTCTAACATTTTCATCGACTGTTTAGATAATTGACTCTTCTTTTGAATTTCAGAATCTTTATGTACTATAACATAGTATTCTGTTTCTTGAGTTTTAACATCATCTAACTTTTGCATAAATCGTATCGTCACAACCATATAATAAATTCCCACTACATAAATAATCATTAATAAAAAAGCTATCACTATCGCAATACGTTTCCATATTTTCTTTATCTTTGGATGCCATATAAAACATTCTACAATAATAGAAAATAATGTTACTACCAACAATACTGGCCATAAATATTTATCAGGAACTACATTAAAATAAAACACCATTCCTACAAAAAGAAAATAAATGAGACAATATACGATAGCCAATACTCGTAAAAGATATTTTCCATATTTTTTCTTCTTTTTCACTACTATCCCTACTTCTTTCCTGTCATAAATAATTCATATTGATCTAATACTTCATCTGTTTTTCCAATCATCTTAATCACTCCATCATGTAACCAAATCACTTCGTCACATAATTCTCGTAACGTTGGTATTACATGCGAAACAATCACTACAGTACGATGCTCATCAGAAATCAATTCTTTCATCTTATTATAGCTTTTCACCTTAAACGCAGCATCACCTACCGATAATACTTCATCAACTAGCATAATATCTGTTTCTAAAATTGCAGTAATGGCAAATGCTAATTTTGAATACATCCCTGATGAATAAGTTTTTACTGGCTTATAAATAAAATCACCAATATCAGCGAACTGAATAATTTCTTCTTCTTTTTCTTGAATTTGCTTTTCTGTAAACCCTAATAACATACCAGCCAAATAAATATTTTCATATCCTGTCAGCTGATTTTGAAAACCTACTCCAATAGAAAGCAATGATACTGTATTATGATGTAAATCAATCGTTCCGATATCTGGCGAAAAAACTCCAGCTAATGCTCTTAATAACGTACTTTTTCCACTTCCATTTCGTCCAATAATACCAACAATACGACCTGTTTCTACCTCAAAAGAAATACCATGTAATGCTTCAAAAGTCTCTAACTTGGATGCTTTTCTTTTCAATAACGATTTTTTAATAGAGTATTTCTTTAATCCTTTATATTGAATATGTAAATTCTGAACTGTAATTGCAATATTTTTTTTCATCAAATCACCTTCGCATAACTATTCTCATATTTATGAATGATTTTAATACCAATCATACAAAGGAGAAGACCTACTATCAACCAAAAACCCAATCCGACAAAGCTAGGCATTCTACCTTCTAATAATACTTTTCGAAACTCATCCATCAAAAAAGCCACAGGATTCATTCTAAGTAAAAAAGCATTATAAGGACTTGGTACTCTCGTCCTAATATTATAAAACACACCAGATAAATAAAACATCAATCGTAACACAATATTAACGACATTATATAAGTCTTCTACATAAATTCCAAAATGTAATAATATCATCGCCATTCCTAAACTAACTATATATAAGACCAAAAGAATTGGAATTACCCATAAAATATGCCAAGTAAAAGGCACTTTAAAAACAATCATCAAAAGAAATACCAATACAAAAGAAATAAATAATTTAAATAAGTATTTGAAAGATTTAGAAATTAATAAAATATATTTTGGTATATATACTTTTGTGACAATAGAGCGATTACTACTAATTAATTTCACACTACCACTTCACATTTTAATTCTGCTTTAGCAGAATATACTGCATACTTATAATATTTTTTTATATGATATAAAAACTTACCCATTCCCCACCTCATTTCATTTTTCATCTAAAATATAAGAAAATGTTTCCATAAATTTTTCTTGTTCATCAAAATACAATTTTGCTTCTGTTTCATATTGGTCATGTAAAATTTTCTTCATCGAATCATGATTGACAAATACTTGATCATACTGTTTTAACAATAAATGATATGCCCTTGCAACCTTCTTACTTTGAATATTTTTTGTGTGAATAAAAATATATTTTTTTGCATCTTGGATCGCATACAAATGCAAGAAGGTAATATTGGTTCCTATATATTGAATAACAATATCAAATTTCATATTTGGAAAAAGTCTTTTTTCTTCTCTTAAAAACAAGGAATTTATATTGGATCCAATCCAGTGGTTATATATACCAAAACGGTAATATAGTTGGTATGATATCCATTCTTTATAAAGAACATCTTTTGGTCCTTGAAAAGTAATATATGAAATATTTCTAGGCAATACGTTAAGAAGATTTTTGCTTGATTTGACTTTGTGATTATAAAAATTTAAAAAATAATAGTTTTGGTCATCTTGATATTTATTTAGATAATTCATCAAATTATATGTTAATAACCCTGTCTTCAAAGCGCCACTGTAAATTAGCACCTTTTTTCCTTGTATACCGTGTGAAAATAAACTTCCATCCATTATATTCATGTGATCTGTTTGATCATCTAAAAATAAGGAAACTAATTCTTCTGTACTGCCTTTATGATCATAAGAACAAAAAATTCTCTTTTCTTTTTCATAACTTGGAAAATGATTGAGATTAGATAATTCTATTAAAACATCTTCTTTTTTCATACAAAACGGAAAAGGTAATGTATGTAGATCAAAATAAACACTGCGATCATTCATATATTCCTCATAATCATAGGGAAACAAAATAATTTTTTTATTTGTATTCATATAGTCAAACATAACGCTAGAATAATCAGTAATCAATGCATCAGATAATGATAGAAAGAGATACGTTTCTAGAGATTCAATATATGGTTTTATATGTTGAAAATTAGAAAAATCAATTGTATCTTTAACCAGATTATGTAATTTAACGTACAACACTTGATTACATTGCAAATGTAGATCAATAAATTCTAAAAATTCCAATAATTGGTTATCTTGTAAAGCATTTGTTTTAGATCGTCTCCAAGTAGGCATATAAACAATGATTTCTTTGTCTTCCATCCCATACTTTTTACGCATTTTTTCACGTTGCTCGTTATAACATAAAATATCGTTTCTGGGATAACCGTTCAATATATATTTCCCACAAAAAAATTCCTCAATCATATAATCTTTTCTCATTCGTTCAAATGTATAATCATTAGGATATAGTAAATAATCCGAAAGCAAAAAATTTCTTTGATAATTTCCACTCTCGTACGGAGCATCTTTAATGGAACGTCCTAATCCTTTGAGAGGTGTTCCATGCCAAGTATTTAAATATTTTTGACCATTTTTTTTGATAAAATAAGTTGGAAAAGCAACATTATTTATTAAATATTTTGCAGATGCTAAAACTTTTAAATATTTTTTACTTCCAATTTTTAACACATGGAATTGAGAATTCACATTTTTTCTAACATATCTTTTTATTTTTTTGTATTCTTTTTTATTTGCCCCAATAAAAATCTTTAGATTTTTGTTTTTTTTGTATATTTCTTCTATCAAATAATAAACATTACCGGAAAAATTACTACCAGCATAGCTTTGACCTAATACAATATTTTGATTAATTTTCAATTTTTCATAGAACTTGGTATAGGTTCTATTTAGTCTTAATGTTTTTAATTTTTTGATGATTCGAATTATTTTCCTCATATACGAACCCTTCCTTTTACAATTTTTTTAATCGCTTTATAAAATTTAGGATATTTTTTTAGTTGATGTATCATTTTCATTTTTAATTTGTATGGCAGACTATTTTTTAACAATTCTTTCTGATATATGTCATGAAATGTAACCTCTGATTTTACATTTCCACTGCTAAGCATATATGAATAAACATAAGTTGAAAAATCTTTCGCAAATTGCTTCATTCCCTCTTCTGTTTTTAAAATTTGATAAAGAGGTATTGATGCATCATAACCTGAAATATGAGAAAGTAATGAAAAAGAACCAATTCGTTTTTTATATTCCTTAACAAAATCAATAATTCCTTGATGTAGAAAATGAATTCTATCATAGTTAGTTGTATCTTCTTTTTCATAAAATTCTAAAATCTCACCATTTTCTGTCAAATCAAAATAAAGAAATGAAGGTTTAGGTGCAGCACTTAATAATATCTCAATAACAGACATTTCTAACATCATTTTCTTCTTATCAAAAAACAATTCTTTATTAACAATATCAGAAAAAACATAGCTGACGATGTTTTCATTAATAGTAAAGATATCATTTCCTGAATTATTATTATTTAATCCAAAAGCAATAATTGCAGTCGACTGACAAGAAAAATTCCATTTTTTAAACAAATAATCTAGCGATAACGCACCGCTCGCACGATATCCAATATCGACAATTCCAATTTTTCGTGCCTCACCTGTCTTTTTTTGGTAATACTTTTTTGCCGCTTCCTCTTTTGTTTTAGCTGATTCTAAGACTAATTCCTTATGTGCATTTAATGTTTTTAAAAAAATCTCTCTTATTTTTTTATTAGATAGCTTATTCTCTCTAAATACACCAACCATGTTTAACTTTTCTTCTAAACATAAAATATTTAATTCATTTAAAATATCCTCAACCGTAATATTTTTATTCTGCTTTACTTTTCTCGTAATAAACTGCCATATAAATCGATTATAATCTTTCCCAGGAACTGTAATTAAACTAGCATAACGACTCCATAATACATATTCACAAGGGATATCTTGAAATAAAATTTTATAAACTTTTTCTAAAATATAACCGTCCCTTGCTAGAAAAAATATTTTATCCAAATTATTTTTTTGTGCAAAGTCATGAATCCAGCATACATAACCTAACACAAAAATGCCAGACACAAAAAAACCATATAGATAGTCTTTCTCTTTTTGAACACTTGTTAATTGCAAACCATTATACAGATATTGCATTGTAATAGCTTGATATGTATCAAAAATCGTTTTAGTCATCTGATAAGATGGAAATGCCCTATCCTTAGGGGCAAGATAATGAATGGAATCAATGTTATATTCTTGTGGTTTCAAAAAATCCACATCATATTTATCTCCAATATGTAGAATAGTTTCATTTTGATAATCTTCCTTGATTTTTTGATATAATGTTCCAGTTCTTTTATTTTTGCATTCATCACAACTCACATAAAGGTAGGTGTAATCACAATAACCATTTTTCTTTAAAAGTTTTGCTAAAATTTCCTTATTTAAATACATATCAGAAGTAATAATAATCTTCTTCCCCAATTTAAGCGTTTCTTGATATACTCTTTTCATAAATGGATTAACATAACATAATTCCATTTCCATATCAACTTCATCTTTTATTCTTTTATTAATATCAATCTCTATTTTTTTGCTCAATTCATCATAGATATCAAAAAGACTAACCTCATAGTTCCCATAATATTTCTGTTTTAAACGTCTAACTCCTTTTTCAGCATCAATTCGATACTTTCTGAAACCTAAATCATTACCATTTAAAGCCAATAAATTAAATAAATCTTTGGGGTCTTTAAATGGTCTAAAAATCAAAGTATCAAAAATATCAAAAGAAATAACATCATGTTTTTTGATTTCTTCCAAAAATAAATTTAAATCTATCTCATTCTGTTGTTTTTCTCCCATTCAAACACACTCCTCTAATACTTTCCTGCTACAATCTTTGTCATCTAAATAATTATATTTCTTATGAAAATTTTCGTATTTCTTCTGATATTTTTTTTGTTCTTGTCTAATATTTTTAATTTTAAGACACAATTCTATTTCATTTTTTTCTTTGATAATTGGCCCTGGTAACTCCTCTAAATCAATATAAAAATCTCTCAACTGATGTTTATATGTATCATAATCATACATATAAAAAATCATAGGTTTTTTTAAATTAGCAAAATCAAAGAACACACTCGAATAATCTGTAATCAATAAGTCACTTACCAGATACAGATCATTAATTTCATCGTATTTACTTACATCGTATAAAAAACCTTTATACTTCGAAAAATCAAATTCATTTGCTATAAAATAATGACTTCGAAATAATATGACATAATCTTCTCCTAATTCTGTTTGTAATAAATCAAAGTTAATGTTCAAATTCTGGATATACCCTACTCCTGATTTATGTTCATTATCTCTCCATGTTGGCGCATATAAAATCACTGTTTTATCATCTGGAATATGTAAGCTTCTCTTTAATTTTAAAATCTGATTTGACGTACTTTGAAATAATTGATCATTTCTTGGATATCCTTTTTCAATGATTTTAACATGTGGCGATAAATGAAATGCAGAACGAAACTTTTCAGAACAGAACTGAGAGGGAGATATCATATAATCATATCTTTTCGCATCATTTCTATATTTATCACAAATTTCTCTCTTAGAATTCATCGCATTACTTCCCGAAACAGTAATATCATACCCTAACTTTTTTAAAGGAGTTCCATGCCATGTTTGAATATAAATTTGCTTCTTATTTTTCACAATCCACTCCGGCAATCTAGAATTCGTAATAAAATATTTTGCGCGATGATATGCTTTTTTATATTCTACACTTCCATACTTTACAAGATGAGTTCTTTCTGATTCTAATTCAGAGAACTTTTCCGTTTCTTTAAATGCCCAAATAAAATGATAAGAAGCATATTGAGGATTTGTTAACATTTCTAAATAAAGTGCTTTCGGATTACAAGTATATTTTCTTCCCATATAACTTTCAAAAATAATACAATATGGATCAACAGAAATACCAATTCCCAACATGTGATATTGTAATTTTCTAAATTGTAGTAATCCCCAACGTACATATCTACGCAATTTAGGATGTTTTTTCAAATAATCGATAATCTGTTTCTTCATCTTCTAATCCCTTCTCAATAATCAAATCCACAAGTTTCTGGGTTACATCTTGTGTTTGAACTACATATTTATTGAAATAATCTATCACAACTTGCTTATCGTATTTCTCATGAGCAATACATTCATATAAAGCATGCGCATCTTCAAAAAAGTATTTCCCAAATTCCTTTTTCAAATCATAATTCATACCTGGATCTTTCTGATAATCTTCAAAATCATACCCATAAATATAAACTGGTTTTTTTAAAGAAGCTGCTTCTAATGAAATGCCTGAATAATCAGTAATGACGTAATCTGCAACAGACAGTAACTGTAATGTACTAAATTCGCGACAATCATAAACACAATTCGAAATACGATACTTTGTCTTCGTATTAGGATGTACCTTTAAAATGAAAAGATATTTAGAATTTTGAAAAGCATCAATGATTTCTTGCGTCCGATCTGTTCCTTGTGTTCTAAAGGTTGGTGCATACAATACAATCTTCTTATTTCTAAATTGTGGATATTTTCTATAAATCTTTTCTTTATTCACACGATGATGTGTTTTTAAATATTCAATACGTGGTAAAGTACCTAACAAAAAATGATCCTCTTTATATCCAAAACACTGTTTAAAATACTTCTTAATTTCCATCGACGGAGCGATAATATATGAATAGTTTTTATGCATTTTCAATTCTTTCGCAATCATTTGTTGATATGGGGTCTTTAGTGCTAAATAACCAAATTTTTTGACTGCACCTAAAGAATGCCATATTTGAAAAATAATCAAACTCTTTTTATGTTTCAAAACACTAACAGTAATATTGTAACCATCCACAATACAAACTTTTGAAGTTGCCAAATGATACATCTGACGTAAAAAGAGTGGAACATTTTTGAATAAAACGTCTTTTATTCTTTTCTCTATTCGCTTTGTCATCATAATTATTTTCACATCACGATCTTCTTCTAATTGTGATACAATCATACGAAAATCAATCGACGGTTTATTTGACTGACGACTTAAAAATAATACTTTATTAGAATTAGTGGGTAACAGTTTGAATATGCTATAAATATAATTTAAAAGAAAAATACCCACCTTAATTAAATATTTTTGAATCATACATTCCACTTCCATAATTAACCTTACACGGTTAATTATATCGAAAAAAAAGAAGGTCGTCAACCTCACACCGTTAATCTTCCCTTTCGATATTCGAAAAGATTTCGTCATCAAAAAATTCTGTTAAACTCATATTCAATCCATCACATATTCGTACAATTGTCAATAATTTAGGATTCTTAGAATTACACTCAATTAAATTCTGAACTGTACTTTGTGTGAGACAACAGATTGTAGCTAATTTATTTACAGAGATTTTTTTCTCTTTACATATTTTCAACAATTTTCTTGATATTGCTTCATTTATTTTCATATGCTTCACCTTATAGAAAAATTTTAACAATTATTAGTTAGAAACTATTAACCGTACAAGGTTATTTTTCCTACAAATAGTATATTCATAACAAAAAAATACCCTGGGGTGGGTATTATTTGCTTTCTACAATTAATTTAATAGCGGTTCTTTCTTCCCCGTCGATTACAATGTCTGTAAATGCAGGGATACAAACCAAATTCTTTCCAGATGGAGCAACAAAACCACGAGCAATAGCAATTGCTTTAATCGCTTGATTTAATGCTCCTGCACCGATTGCTTGAATCTCTACTGTGTCATGTTCACGCGCTGCATTTGCCAGGGCGCCTGCCACTGAATTTGGATTTGATTTTGATGAAACTTTTAGTGTTTCCATTATGATTCCTCCTTTTCACTTAAATATATGATGTGAATAGAAAATTATGCTTGGCAGTGGTGAATACACATGCGAAAAGAAAAGGAGATCATATAATAAAGTAGGTTTTATAAAACCAAGTACACCCCCGAGAGAGAGTTCTTCTCTCTTTTTTTGAAAGGTGATGGAGAGGAAAATCGTCAATTCTTCGTGAATTTTTAGACTAAATGCAGGTTTATGAAGTAACATTTAATTTACAAGACTTATTGCTGCTTTGGAATATAAAAGCGGAAATAAGTCTTTTAATTTTGCCTAATATTAACTAGTATTACTT
>CALVJU010000089.1 GCA_944332375.1 uncultured Bacilli bacterium | reverse complement strand
AAAAAATTTATTTTTTTTTATAATTTTTTTTTTTTTTTTTTTTTTTTTTTTTTTTTTTTTTTTTTTTTTTGATAGAATACAGTTAACATAGAATGAAGATATGGTAGGTGTTAATGTTGAAGAATATAGGGAGATTTATAAAAGATAATTATAAATTTTTAATAGGGGTTATTGTTGGTTTGTTATTATCAGGTACGGGAGTATATGCTGCTAATACGATATATTCTAAGAATGTTACTTATGATAATTCTAGTAGTGGTTTAACTTCAGTTAATGTTCAAGATGCGCTAGATGAAACTTATGATAAATTACTTAAATTCAATATTAATTTGAATAGTGATAACGCAACTACAAGCGGTACTTCAATACTATATATGAAATATGGAAGTGGTATTTATCTAGATAGTGGTTATACTAAAAAAATGACAACAAGTGCTAATTCTATAACAGTACCAACAAGAACTGGTTATACTTTTAAGGGATATTATGAAGGGTTTTCACATAAAGTTTATTTAGAAAATATTGGAAGTTCTAATGTTAGTCGCTGGATATTTTATTGTGATGATTATTATTGTTATGATGCAAATGGTAATTATGGAGATGTTTATATTTATTATTCTGCTGATTATATTTTTGATTCTGTAGATGGAGTATATGAATTGGTTAATCCAGGAAGTGTTAATTTAGAAGAAGCTTATGGCAATAATACTTTTAATTCTAAATTTGTTTGTCTTTCTGGATATGGTAGGGTTGTACATAATTTAAAAAAATGTGCCAATATGTTTTATGTAGTAAGTTTTAGTCATGAAAAATGTGATGATGTAAACAATTGTGATCAATACTATGTTGGTAAAAATTATACTATTACTTCTACTACAATGGTAACATATGGTACTAAATTAATAGATAGTAATGGACGTATTACTTCATCATTTTCTAATAATTATTTTAATAATAGTGCTACTTTGTATGCAAGATGGTCTTAGTATAGGAGGTAGTTTATATGTTTAATAGGTTAGAAAAGATATTTAGGGATAATAGGGTAATATTTATAGTAGGAGTAATATTAGGTATTATTAGTTCTATATTATAAGTTTCTAATAATTAATATTAGTGAAATAAAAACATTCTTAAGTTATTGGTTTTAAGAATGTTTTTATGTGTGCCGGGCATGGCATATAGCTAGGTGGTGGAAGTCCACTATACACGTCGGTATCTGCGAAGTATTAGGGAAGCGCAACGCATTAACAGTGATGTTAGGGCTAAAGGAAGCGTGAAACAAAATCGTGACCTAACGGACAGAAACTTGATACAAAGGCTATATAAATGGATGAGGTTACTTAACAAACTAAAGTCCAAAAGATACACGTAAGTTTATGTAGTAAATCAAGTAGGCAAACGAGGAAAGTTATATGTCTTACCCCGGGAGGTCTCATGGACGGATAAGCACAAGCGGTTTCATATACCAATTGTTAAAAAGAAGAACGCCGGTCGAAAAAGGTTTATCATGAGAAGTCAGCCGAGGTCATAGTACTAGGAAACTGGGAAGGACTGAACAATTTACAAGTGTTTAAGTACACTAAGATTATACAAGCTAATATCAGAATGAATAAAGAGAAAAGTACAAGACGTATTCTTGGAAAAACATCTCCAAAAAGAGAAATAGCTTGATAGTGAAATTAGAAAGGAAAGAACAGATATGAGTTTATTAGACAAAGTACTAAGCAAAAACAACATAGAAGAAGCATATAAAAGAGTTTATCAAAACAAAGGAGCTAATGGAGTAGATGGAGTCACTGTCTATGAGCTTAGAAACTATTTGGATGAACATTTCGAAGAAGTTAAAGAGAAGATTAAAACTAGAAAATATAAACCTAGTCCAGTCAGAAGAGTCTATATACCAAAAGATAATGGAGACAAAAGAGGACTTGGAATACCAACAGTCATAGATAGAGTAATACAACAAGCAATAGTACAAGTACTCACCCCAATATATGAAGAACAATTTTCAGAGACTTCTTATGGCTTTAGACCTAAACGTTCATGTGAAATGGCAATAGTTAAAGCCTTAGAATACTTCAATGATGGGTACGATTGGATAGTGGATATAGACTTAGAGAAATTCTTTGATAATGTCTGTCATGATAAGCTAATTAGTTTGATACTTAAAACTGTCAAAGATGGTGATTTAGTATCATTAATAAGAAAATACTTAGTAGCTGGAGTAATGGAAAATGGAGTAGTCCAAGAAACTAAGAAGGGTACTCCTCAAGGAGGCAATTTATCACCACTATTATCCAACATAATGCTTAACGAACTTGATAAAGAATTAGAAAGAAGAGGTTTAAGATTTGTTAGATATGCGGATGACTGTTTAATCGTGGTTAAAAGTGAAAAAGCAGCCAATAGAGTAATGAACAGTGTAATTAGGTATATCGAAAAGAAATTAGGTCTTAAGGTAAATGCGACGAAGAGTAAAGTTGCGAGACCAAAGGATATAAAGTATCTAGGATTTGGCTTTTACAAAAAGACAGGTCAAATGAAATGGAGACCAAAACCTCATTTAAAATCAATACAAAAGTTTAAGCGTAAACTAAAAAGCATTACCAAAAGAAGTTACAGTACTCCGCTAAAAGTGAGGATAAAAAGGCTCAATGAGGTAATAAGAGGTTGGATAAATTATTTTAGAATTGCAGATATGAAAGGTATAATGTCAAAGATAACAAGTCATTTAAACCGCCGAATAAGATGTTTACTTTGGAAACAATGGAAGACATGTAAAGGCAGAATAAAACGACTACTAAGACTTGGAATAGGCAAAGAAGAAGCAAAGAGATTAGCATACAGCCGTAAAAGCTACTGGAACAACTCTAAGACTGCAACACTTCATGTTGCAATATCTAATAAAAGATTAAAAGCAAATGGACTAGTGTTTCCACTAGACCATTATAATAAAGTTCATATTAATTTGTAAATTGAACCGCCGTATACCGAACGGTACGTACGGTGGTGTGAGAGGGACAAAATAATTAAATATCAATTATTTTTCTCTACTCGATTTTTCCCTCATTTACTAATTCCTATCAGACATGATATAATAGAAAATGAAATAGGGGTGAAATTATGAATTATCCATCATGGATTATCTATTTAGTCTCTCCAGGCTTATTTATTTTCTTAATTGTTTTATTTCTCATTACTAGTTTGATCTTACTGATTACTTTAAAAAAACTAAAAGTAGGAAAAGTAAAAGAAACTTATAAAAAGATCATTCTACCATCTTGTGGAGTTACTTTTTTATCTTATATTATTGGCACTTTAATCTTATTATTAACCCAGTTCTTATCACGAATTTCCTGGATTCGTACCAATCTCGCTGAACCGTTAATTGAAAGTCCATTTGCCAATATTTATACCATTTTATATACCATCTTCGCTTTTCTTATCGCAACTTATTTTATCTTCTTTTTAAATCGTAAAATCACAATGAAAGCAATTCGTCTTTCCAATAAGAAAGAGACCAAAATTGCCTTGATTTTAACGATCTTTACCGCACCGTATTTATTCTTTGTCCCAATGAATGTACAACCAAAAGTAGAACCAAAAGAGATACAAAGTGAAGATGTAACAATGATTGAATCTTATCGCAATATGGATTTAACAGACAAAGAAAAATTAAAAGAATTGATGAATCTATTAGAAAGTGCGAATTCTTATCAAGATGTTGAAGTTCATACCGATACTTCTCCAACAACCATTACAGTAATCTACAAAGAGGGAATAGAAACACCAAATAATCAAGTATTTGAAAAAGACAGTGCGATTTTATTAAATTTATTCTCTAATATTGAACGTGTTGAATTTGCTCTTGGAGATGTTTATTACACATTTGATTATGAAGTTGTCAATACCATTCATCAAAATAATTTAAGAAATATGACAATTGAAGAGTTATTAGAATATTACGATTTATAAGGTGTCTTTCTTTACAAAAAAAAGAAAAATCGTTATAATAAACTTGAGAATAGAGGATTGAGAACATGAACAAAAAGGGTTTTACTTTAGTAGAATTGTTAGGTGTTATTGTGATTTTAGGAATCATTGCTTTAATTTCCATTCCACCTATTTTAAATCAAATGGCAAGTTCTGAACAGTCTATTGATGAAGCAACATTAAGAGTCGTTTATAGTGCTGGATCGTTATATTTAGATGAAAGACAAAATAACTTTGTCAGAAATCCTGGAAATGTCTTTTGTGTTCAAATTGAAGATCTAGTCGCTGATGGAAAATTAGATCCTGCTTTATCTGATTCGAGTGGAAATGAGATCGATGCAAGTAAATACATCAAATATACAGTGACAAACAGTGGCACTTTGACTTATGAATTAGAATTATTTAGTGGTTGTGATGCAGGTGAGATTGATGGAGAATAAAGGATTTACACTGGTCGAATTACTTGCGACACTTACCATCCTTGCGATTCTTGCTGTCATTGTTTTTCCCAATATCTTTGGTATCTTGAATCGTTCTAATGAAAGTGCTTATGAGTCCCAAGTAGATAGTATTATCAACGGTGCGAAAAACTATTATGCTGATCATGCCGAACAATTACCAGATGATGGTTTTTCTCATACAGTCACACTTGGAACCCTAAAAGAAGGAAACTATGTGGATAAAGATATCGAGAATCCTTTGACGGGAGAACTTTTCAATGATGAAGACTCTGTTACAGTTTCTAACCATCAAGAAAACTATACTTATGAATTTCAAGAAAAAAATACTTGAAAATAAAAGAAATTATGATATAATCAAGTTATATCAAAAAAAGCGAAGAAAAAGAAGTAGTAATAACTCTCCTTTTTTCTAAGAGAGTCTACGGTTGGTGAGAAGTAGATAAAAAAGCGTTATGAATTCGTCTTTGGAGCTTTATATAAGAAAATATATAACGGTGACGCGTTATAGTCTTTGAGGTAGTATTTATACTATAAATTAAGGTGGTATCACGTTCATCACGTCCTTATCTGGGATGTGATTTTTTTAATATTAGAGGAGGTCTTTATATGTTAGAAGAATTAAAACAATTAAAACAAGAAATCATGGAAAAATGTGATCAAGTATCTACAACCAAAGAACTCAATGAAATTCGTGTCGAATATCTAGGAAAAAAAGGCCCTATCCAGGCCATGAGTAGTAAAATGGGTAGTTTATCTATTGAGGAGAAAAAAGAGTTTGGACGTTCTTTAAATACTTTAAAAACAGAGATCAACGAAAGACTAGAAACAAAAAAACAAGAATTAGAACAAAAAGAATTAGAAGAACGCTTACAGAAAGAAACCATTGATATTACCCTTCCTAGTACAGAACTAACAGTAGGAGGAGTACACCCAATTACTCAAATTATCAATCAAGTAGAAGAACTATTCGTCTCTATGGGTTATGATGTCGTAGAAGGACCAGAAGTAGAATTAGATTTATATAACTTTGAACTATTAAACTTACCAAAAGGACATCCTGCTAGAGATAGTCAAGATAGTTTCTATATTACAGATGAAGTATTACTTCGTACCCAAACATCTCCAGTCCAAGCGAGAACCATGGAAGCAAACAAAGAAAAGAAACCAATCCGTGTCATCTGTCCTGGTAAAACCTATCGTAGAGATAATGATGATGCTACCCATTCCCATCAATTCCATCAAATAGAAGGATTAGTCGTCGATGAGAATATCTCTCTTGCTGATTTAAAAGGAACCTTAGAAATCCTTGCGAAAACAATGTTTGGAGAAGATCGTGAAATTCGTCTTCGTCCAAGTTTCTTCCCATTTACAGAACCATCATTAGAAGTAGATGTATCATGCTTCAAATGTGGAGGAAAAGGATGCTCTCTTTGTAAAGGAACAGGATGGATTGAAATCTTAGGTAGTGGAATGGTACACCCAAATGTATTAAGAGATAACGGATATGATCCAGAAAAATATACAGGATTCGCATTTGGTGTCGGACCAGAAAGAATTGCAATGTTAAAATATGGAATTACGGATATTCGTGATTTCTATACCAACGATCTTCGATTCTTAAATGATTTTAATCGTGTAGAAGGAGGAGAGTAAGATGCGTGTTAGTAAAAACTTTTTAAACGACTATATTAAAGTGGATGATTTAGATTTTAAAGAAGTTGCCAATAAAATGGTATTTGCTGGAAACGAATACGAAAGCGTTTCTAAAATTAGTGAAGCAACAGGAATTGTTGTTGGACATGTTTTAGAATGTGAAATGCATCCAGAAAGTAAAAAACTTCATATTTGTAAAGTAGATCTTGGAGATGAAGTTGTACAAATCTTATGTGGTGCTCCAAACATGAGGCAAGGAATTAAAGTTCCTGTTGCGAAAATAGGTGCGAAATTACCAAATGGAATCGAAATCAAAAAAGCAAAATTAGCTGGTATGGATTCCAATGGAATGTGTTGTTCTTTAGAAGAATTAGGAATCGAATCAAAATACATGAGCGAAGAAGATAAAACAGGAATTCATGTTCTACCAGAAGATGCTCCAGTTGGAATGGATGCGATTCACTATATGCAGTATGATGATGAAGTCATTGATTTTGAATTAACCGCTAACCGTGGAGACTTATTAAGTATGTTAGGTATGGCTCATGAAGTAGGGGCTCTCTACAATCGTCCAGTCACTTATCCAGAAAATCAACCAAACGTATTAAAAGAAAACGTCAATGATGTGATGACCATCGATGTCCAAACTGAAAATTGTCCAATTTACTTAGGAAAAATTGTCAAAGACGTTGTAATCAAAGAGAGTCCAGAATGGATGAAAGAACGTTTGATGGCAAGCGGTATTCGTTCAATTAACAATGTTGTAGATATTAGTAACTATGTTATGTTAGAGTATGGACAACCACTTCATTTCTTCGATCAAGATCGTCTTGGAGATAAAGTCATTGTTCGTATGGCAGAAGAAAACGAAACACTAAAAACATTAGATGGTCAAGAAAGAACACTAAAAACAAGTGATATCGTAATTGCTAATGACAAAGAAGCAGTTGCTTTAGCCGGTGTTATGGGAGGACTTTCTACAGAAGTAGAAATGGATACCAAAAATATCTTTATCGAATCTGCAATCTTTGAACCAATTCATATCCGTTATACCGCAAAATCAATTTTACGTAGTGAAGCATCTAGCCGATATGAAAAAGGAATTGATCCAAATAGAACCAAAGAAGCATTAAATAGAGCTTGTTATTTACTTGAAAAATATGCTGATGGAAAAGTATATGATGGGATCTTAACGCATGATACAACAAAGAAAGATGATAAAAAAATTGAAATTACATTAGATAAAATCAACGCAGTATTAGGAATGAAACTGAAAAAAGAAGAAGTAATCGATGTATTTACCCGTTTAGGTTTTCAAACAGAAGAAAAAGGAACTACCATGGTTGTATCTGTTCCAACAAGAAGATTAGATATCAGTATCAAAGAAGATTTAATCGAAGAAGTTGGTAGAATTTATGGATATGAACATGTTCAAGGAACCCTTCCTGTTTTAGAATCAAAAGAGGGTAGTTATTCCAAAAAAGAATTATTTATCAAAGGATTACGTCAACGCTTACAAGGATTAGGATTAACAGAAGTTATTACTTATTCCCTTGTGAAAAAAGAAGATGTTTCTAAATATACAAACTTCCAAAACGAGGATATTGTATTATTAGATCCATTAACAGAAGATCGTAAATATTTACGTAAAAGTTTAATCCCTTCTTTACTAAATGTTTGGGAATATAACACAAGTCGAAATCAAAAAAATGTTGCGATTTATGAGTCAGGAAATATTTATTATAAAGAACAGGATGAATATGTAGAAAGACCAATGATCTCTGGATTATTGTATGGAATTGGTACAAATAATCTATGGCAACAAGAAAAAATTGTCGTTGATTTCTATTATGTCAAAGGAATTATTGAAAATATTATGAAATACCTAGGTCTCAATAACCGTTATTCCTTTGATACAAAGAATCTACCAAAAGAATTCCACCCAGGAAGAAGTTGTGCACTTCTCATCGATCGTGAAGTCGTAGGATACTTTGGTCAAGTACACCCAACAGAATGTAAAAAAGAAGTCTATGTCTTTGAATTAGATGTATTAAAAATAATGTCTCATAAAGTACGTATGATGAAATATAAAGAGATCTCTAAATATCCAGCAATCCATAAAGATTTAGCTTTTATCGTCGATCAAAAAGTGACCTCAAAAGAAATTATGGATGTCTTAAAACACATCGGAGGACGTATGGTTACTCATATTGATGTATTTGATGTGTATACAGGAGAAAATGTTGGAGAGAATGAAAAATCAATTGCTTATTCTATTACATTTGAAGACGCAACACGTACTTTAACGGATGAAGAAGTCATGAAAGTATTTAATAAAATGATCGCAGAAGTAGAATCTAAATTGAATGCGAAAGTAAGAGATAAATAAAAA
>CALVJU010000088.1 GCA_944332375.1 uncultured Bacilli bacterium | reverse complement strand
ATTAGGTAAGGGGGATTAAAATGTTTAGAAATCAATGTTGTGGACGAAACCACATGATGGGTATGAATCAACCTATGATGCCTATGGGTGGTAATCAATGTGGATGTCCAATTGTTGAACCTACTATTACAAAATGTGTGGAAAGAGAATTTTGTCATGAAGTGCCACACGTATGTCCAATTCATACACACGTAGTTAATCGTCATATTTATAGACATACGTATTCACCGCAATTTACTTGTTCAGAAGAAGATCAAGTAGTAAATTTAGATTGTGGAAAATGTAGTCAATTTATGTAAAAGGAGTTTTCTCCTTTTTTCTTTTTCTAAAAATGGTTACAATAATGAATGAAAAAATCGTTGACAAAAGTATATATATTGTATATACTATTTTTATAGAGGAGATGATGATATGGAAGCAAAACTTCAAAAGTGGGGTAATTCAGCTGGAATAAGAATTCCAAGTAGTATTTTAAAATCTTTAAATATAAAGATGAATGACATTTTAAATATAGAACAAGAAGAAGATAAAATAGTGATTCGTATTCCCAAGAAAAAGAAAATATCTTTAGAAGAAAGGTTTAAAAAATATCAAGGAGAAAACTTAGCGAAAGAGTTTTCTTGGGATGAACCGAAGGGAAAAGAAATATGGTAAAAAAATATATTCCGAAACAAGGAGATATTGTTTTTTTAGATTTTAATCCTACAAAAGGACATGAACAAGCTGGAATGCGACCTGCAGTTGTGATAAGTACGAATACATTTAATCAAAATACGAAAATGGTTATGTTGTGTCCTATTACCTCAAACAATAAAGAATTTCCAACACATTACCAGTTAGAAGACACGAAGAGAGTACATGGCTCTGTTTTATGTGAACATATTAGAAGTATCGATTATGAAATTAGGAATTTGAAATTTGTTGAACAATTAAGTAGTAATGATTTCATCAGTGTTCTAACATTATTGAATGCTTGTATAGAAGAATAGTATATAAAATTGGATCGGAGAAAACTTTTCTCCTTTTTTGGCACAATTTTCTAGAGTTGAAAACTAATCGGAGTATGGTATAATGTAATTGGTGAAAGTATATGCAAGGAAATGGCGAACAAAAAGGTGGATTAAAAGATCGAAAGATATCTTGGCGTATTCGAAAGAAAAAAGAAAAGTTACAAAAACAATTAAAAAAACAAGAGCAAAAAGAAAAAGAACGCCAATTAAAAATAAAAAATAGTCAAGTGTTTTCCAATCAGACAGGAAGAGTAAAACAAAAAACAGAAAGCGCATTTTTAGTTGTATTTCTGCTGATTGGTAGTCTTTTTTCATCTCCAGCAAAAAAGAAAGAAAAACACGATATCAAACGTTTTGAAAAAAATAAAGAAGAAGCACCTGCTGCTTTGTTATATTTAAAGCAAGATGTGAAAGATTATACGGAAAGTTTAGACCGATATTTAAATACGATTGGAAGACAGATTGATTTGGCTACTGAACAAAAAGAAATTGAAGAGATTAAAACGCGATTAGATGAGATCGAGGATCGTTTTACACAGACAAAAGAGAAGTATGAGATCATTAAACAACGTCATCATATAGAAGAAAAAGAGTCTATGTTAGGACTTACGAAAACAAAAGAAGTACATGTGGAAGGACTTAGTTTAGAAGCAAGACAAAGTGTTCTTGCAAGTACTGCTTTTATTACTGCGAGTTTGGAAAATTCCAGTGAAAAAATAAAACAAGCAAGAACAGAATTGGAAGTGAAAGCAAAAGAATTTCACATAGAACCAGAAGAAGTACTTGAAGAAAATAAAGTGGTCGCAACGATTCATGCTGGAAAAGAAAAAATCGAGATTACAGAAAAACCATTCCAGAAAAAGAATGTGATCGCACGTCCTCAAGAAGCGGTAAACTTTCTGAAAGAAAAAAATGAAATGATGAGTAAGTATGAAGAGAGAATTGAAGCGATTCATCGTGCCTCATTTGATGAGACTCATATCGAAGTATTAGAGTCTTATTTAAAAGAGCTTATCAAAATGAATGAGGATTTAAATCAAACGTTAAGTGAATATAAAGAAAAACAAGAAAAATATAATATTCACGGTTTAATTGCTTTTGAAGATATCCGTTCTTTTGACCGTTATCGTTTAACAGTGAGTGATGTTAAAATTAGAGAAATTTTAAGGCATACAACAGGAGAAAAAGAAAACATTGAAGATTGTATCAAAGAACAAAAAGAAAAAATGGAAAAGAAAGAAAGCAAAGAACAAGAAGTAAAAAAAGAGATCGAACAACAAGAGGAAAAAGAAGTGGATGATACTGAATTATTATCTACAGAAGAGATGGAAAATAGTATTGAAAAAATAAGAGCACTTTTAAAAAAGCAAGAAGAAGTTTTATCAGACTTTCATACAACATTGCAAAAGAGTAGTGTTCGAGTTAGAAAAGAAAGCCATTTTGGAAGATTTCGTCATCTCTTATCTAGTTTTGCTTCTATGGCTTTTGGAACAGTGGGAACACTATTGTTTAGAAATCCTCTGATGAAAACTCTAGTGGCAGGTTTTGCACTCAATCACACGATTAAAAATTTAAGAAGAGCAGTAAGACCAGAGATACAAGTGGAAGTTTTTGATATCGAACCAATATTAAAACAAATTAAAACAAGACAGGATTGTATTGATAAAACAATTGATATTTATAGTTCTACATTAACAGAAATAGAATGGATGAAAGAAGATTTTGAACAAGAATTTAAAGCCTATGAATCGATTCATAAAGCAGAATATCAGACGATTATGAATGATATTAATGATTTGAAAGATGTAGCTGAAAAAGAGTTAAAAGTGGCAGAAAAGATGAAAGAAAAGACAAAAAAAGAAAAACAAAAAGTATTGACATTAAATAAAAAATAGGAGGATATATAATGTACAAAATATCAAATTTTACTGATAATGATGATGTGAGAGTGATTGATCAATTAGGTGCATTTCAAGTAATTGAGTATGTAAGAGACTTAAGTGTCACACCAGAGAATGCACAGATTAGTTATTTTAGTAATATTATGAATGTTCGTAAAAGACAGGTGATTTGTGATCTTTCCGTCTCACCTGTTACGTTACAAGCTGGTGCGATGCAGTGGATGATTGGTGATGCAAGTGCGACCACAGGAATCAAAGGAGTTGGAGATTTATTTTCCAAAGCAGTACGTGGAAAAGTAACGGGAGAATCAGCAATCAAACCAGAATATACAGGAGATGGAAAAATTGTTTTAGAACCCACTTATAAACATATTTTGTTATTAAACTTGGAAGAATGGAATGGTTCTGTTGTATTGGATGATGGTTTGTTTTTAGCTTGTGAATCATCTTTAAAACAAAAAGCCGTTATGCGTAGTAATTTTTCTTCTGCAGTTGCCGGAAATGAAGGACTATTTAATCTAGGGGTACAAGGAAATGGTGTTTTATGTTTAGAATCTCCATGCCCGAAAGAGGAACTGATTGAAATTGAATTAGAAAATGATGTCATCAAAATAGATGGAAATATGGCCATTGCTTGGAGTGGTAGTCTAGAGTTTACAGTAGAACGTTCTGGTAAAAGTTTAGTTGGTTCAGCGGCAAGTGGAGAAGGCCTAGTCAATGTTTATCGTGGGACAGGAAAAGTACTTCTCGCACCCGTTAGTAAGTAAATAGAGAGAATTTTTCTTTCTTTTTCTTTGCAAATAAAGCAGAATCGTTTATAATGAGAGTAGGAGTAGGTAGTATGAAAGAAAAGTTTAAGAAGTATCTGAATGAAGATCATTCCTTTGATCGACCAACGATGTTAGGAATTTTCTCATTAATCATTGTTATCTCAGGGGTATTTGGATGGCTTTATGAATTTATTTTTTATTTTTTTAACAGTGGAATGACACAATTTTATTTTCGTGGTGGTAACTTTCTTCCATGGATTAATATTTATGCGATTGGTGCCATTACCATCTATTTATTAACTTATAAGAAAAGAAAGAATCCATTCTTTGTATTCTTTGTCGCTTTTTTTGCTTCCGGTATTTTAGAATACATTGGAGGTTGGGGACTATATCATTTTCAAGATGGATTAAGATGTTGGGATTATAATACAGAGATATGGAACTTTGGAAATATTGATGGTTTTGTCTGTCTTAGAAGTGTTACTTTCTTTGGAATTTCTAGTTTGTTATTAATGTATTTGATTGTTCCATTCTGCTTTTCTTTAGCGCGTAAAATGGAACGCAAGAAGTTTTTGATCTTCAGTTATACATTGTGTGCGATCTTTTTATGTGATGAACTTTATAACTTGATATTCGCAAGAATATTCTCATTACCAAGAGCATCCACCATTTATCAAAAACTAGGAATACCATACATTTACTTTTAAAAAGACGATATTAGAAAGAAGGGAAATGGATAATGAGTCAAAGAATGAAAAAAGAAGATATTTTAAAAGTGTTGTCAGAGCTGAAAGTTTCTCCGGAGGAATTTTGGGTAGTTTCGTCTGGAGCTTTAGTCCTAAGAGGAATTTTTCCAGATGCGGGTGATATTGATCTTGCTGTAACGGATCGTGGTTTAGAAGAGTTAAAAGAAAA
>CALVJU010000087.1 GCA_944332375.1 uncultured Bacilli bacterium | reverse complement strand
AATGCATGTGCCAAAGGGAAATCGAAATGGGGAAGACCAATAAAAAAACGGTATTTACAAATAAAATATTTTGTGTTATTATGAATACGCTATATTATTTTTAATATAGATTTTAGTGGGAGCGAATGTAAGCGGACGCGTTTTACCACTCGCGAAAAAAATATAGGAGGTGTTTTTCGTGGCAAAGAAAATAGTAAAGATGATTAAATTACAAATTCCAGCTGGAAAAGCAACACCAGCGCCACCAGTAGGAACTGTTTTAGGACCTGCAGGAATCAACTTAACGGAATTCTGTACAAAATACAATGACGCAACAAGAGATAAAATGGGTGATATTTTACCAGTTGAAATTTCAGTATATGAAGATAGAAGTTTTGATTTTGTAATTAAGACTCCACCAGCTGCTTTCTTATTAAAGAAGTATGCGAAGATCAATAAGGGATCTAGTAAAGGATCTAGTGAAACTGTTGCTACAATTACAAAAGCTCAATTACGTGAGATTGCTGAAATAAAATTACCTGATTTAAATGCATATGATGTAGAAGGTGCAATGAAGATCGTAGAAGGTACAGCACGTAATATGGGTATTAAAATTGTTGACTAATGAAAAAGAAAAATAACATATAGGGAAACCTATGTGGAAGGAAATGTCCGCTTGTACCACATAAGGAGGATTGAAGATGAAGAAAAGTAAAAGATATGTAGAAGCTCTTTCAAAAGTTGAAAAAGGAAAACTATATACAAAAGAAGAAGCAGTAAAGCTTGTAAAAGAAACTGCTACAGCAAACTTTGATTCTACAGTAGAAGTTGCAATTCGTCTAAACTTAGACACAAAGAAAGCAGATCAACAATTAAGAGGTGCGATTGTACTTCCTAATGGAACAGGAAAAACAAAGAAAGTATTAGTAATCGCTCGTGGTGATGCTGCTAAAGCTGCAAAAGAAGCTGGTGCTGACTACGTAGGAGATACTGATATGATCGAAAAAATCCAAAAAGAAAATTGGTTTGATTTCGATACAATGATTGCAACTCCAGACATGATGCCTGCTTTAGGTAAGATTGGTAAATTACTTGGACCAAAAGGTTTAATGCCAAACCCTAAAACTGGTACTGTTACATTAGATACAAAGAAAGCTGTAGAAGATGTCAAAAAAGGACGTGTAGAATACCGTGCTGATTCATTCGGTATCGTACATGTTATGATTGGTAAAGCTTCATTTGAAGAAGCAAAATTATTAGAAAATTTAAATGCTTTTGTATCCGTTATTTTAAAGAGCAAACCTGCAACTGTAAAAGGTACTTATGTTAAAAGCATTAGTTTATCTTCTACAATGGGTCCAGGAATTAAAATTGATACAAATAGTTTTGACAATTAATGATTGCTATGATATAATGGTATCGTCAAATTGAATTTAGTGCCGTAGACAGCGGGAGCGTAAGCTTAAAATTGATCCTGCCGAGGAACTTTTATAAAGTTTTTTGAAGTGTCTTGCGGTAGTAAGGCACTTTTATTACGCACTATAAATAGGAAGAAAGAGAGGCGAAAGAATGGCAAATCAAAAAATTCTCGAAAAGAAACAAGAGATTGTATCTGAAATTGTTGACAAGGTAAAAAATGCCGGAAGTGTAATTCTATTTGAATATGCAAGTTTAACAGATGCGGACTTAAAAGAATTACGTCGCAATTTAAGAGAATCAGGTTCAGAATTAAAGATCTATAAAAACACACTTGCTCGTCGTGCTTTCGATGAATTGAAGTATGATTTAGATCAAGAATTAGTTGGACCAAAAGCAATTGCATTTGGGCCAGATGCAATCGCACCAGTAAAAGCTTTAAATGATTTTTCAAAATCACATGAAGCATTAGTAATTAAAGCCGGAATCGTAGATGGTGAAATTACTGACTTAGATACATTACATAAGCTTGCTATGGTACCATCAAGAGATGTACTATTAACACAATTGGCTGCAGGACTTATGGGTGTTGTAAGAGACCTTTCTATTTCTTTAGATTTATATAGTAAAGATTTAGAAAAAGCTGAATAGGAAAATTAAAGGAGGAATATATAATGGCAAAATTAACAAGAGATGAATTCATTAGTGCTTTAAAAGAAATGACTATTCTTGAAGTAAAAGATTTAGTTGATGCAATGAAAGAGGAATTTGGTGTAGATCCAAGTGCTGTTGCAGTTGCTGCTGCACCACAAGCTGGAGCTGCTGTTGAAGAAGGACCAAGTACTGTTAATGTTACTTTAACAAGTGCTGGAGCTAACAAGATTGCAGTAATCAAGATCGTTCGTGATATTACTGGTCTTGGACTAAAAGAAGCAAAAGCAATCGCTGATAACGGTGGAGTAGTAAAAGAAAACGTTAACACTGATGAAGCTAATGAATTAAAAGCTAAGTTCGAAGAAGCTGGAGCTACTGTTGAACTAAAATAATGAAAATAAGAGACGAAAAATAGCCTATACTTTTGTATGGGCTTTCGCCGTCTATAAAATGTAGAAAAGAGGAGCCCTATGTCACAGTACTTTGAAAACAATGAATCACTACATTCCCTAGAAAAACAACACATGGTAAAAATTCACGGTCTCGATTTTACATTTCTCACAGATCATGGAGTATTTTCTAAAAAAGGTCTTGATTTTGGAACACGTACTTTATTAGAAAATCTTCCATTAGAGAAGTTACACGGAACCATCTTAGACTTTGGCTGTGGCTATGGACCAATTGGTATATTTTTAAAAAAGTATAATCAAAATTTCTTAATTCACATGATTGATATTAATAAGAGAAGTCTTAATCTGGCTTTAAAAAATGCTATATTAAACGACGTGGTCGTTAATATCTATGAAAGTGATATGTATCAAAATGTAACGGAGACATTTGACTACATAGTTACAAATCCTCCCATTCGTGTGGGGAAAAAGATATTATATGAAATTTTGTTACAAGCTCGTAAACACCTAAAAATAGGGGGAGAAATCTATTTTGTAATTCATAAAGACCAAGGCGCAAAAAGTGTCATGAGAGATATGGAAAAAGAATATCAGGTATCACTTATTGCCAAAAACAAAGGTTTTTATGTAATTTGTTTAAAATTTGTAGAAAAGTCAATTGACAATTTGCGTGAACAAGCGTAAAATTATATATTGGCTACATGTATTTTTCTGCGCAGAAAATACATGAAAATGTTTAATATAGTTATAGGGGTGAAGGAATGGCTTACACAGTTACAAAATTTGGAGATCACCGAGAAAGACGCAATTATGCAAAGACAAAAAATGCAATTCAACTTGGTAATTTACTTGAAATTCAAAAGAAGAGTTATGACAAATTCATGACTGAGGGAATTAAAGAGGTATTTGATGATATTTTTCCAGTAACAGATTTTGCTGGAAAACTTTCGCTTGAATTTGGAGAGTATTCATTTGATGAACCTCGTTATTCTATCAAAGGGTGCAAAGAAAAGAATGCAACTTATGCTGCACCTTTAAAAGTAGAAGCTAGACTTTTCAATCAAGAAACAGGAGAAGTCAAAGAGCAAGAAATTTATTTAGGGGACATGCCTATTATGACAGAAAGTGGTACTTTCATCATCAATGGAGCAGAGCGTGTTATCGTATCACAATTAGTTCGTTCTCCTAGCGTTTATTTTGGACGTGAAATTGATAAGAATGAACGTTTAGTGATTACATCACAATTAATCCCTATGCATGGAACTTGGCTAGAATATGAATTAGATGCAAGAGATGTTATCTATGTTCGTATTGACCGTACAAGAAAAGTTCCAATTACAACCTTACTTCGTGCATTAGGACTTTCTAATGATGAAGATATTTTAGATTTATTCTGCGTAGATGGAAAAGACGATGCAGGATATTTAACAAGAACCATTGAAAAAGATACAAACAAGAATACGGATGAAGCATTAATTGATATTCATTCTAAACTAAGACCAGGAGAACCATCTACCTTAGATAGTGCTAAGAACCAATTAATCTCTAGATTCTTTGATTCTTTCCGTTATGAACTTGCAAAAGTAGGACGTTATAAATTTAATCGTAAATTAAATATTATGGATCGTCTATTAGATACTCGTGTTGCAGAAGATATCAAAGATGGAGACGAAGTTGTTTTAAAAGCAGGAGAAACTGTAACAAAGGAAAACTTAGAAGCAGTAACACGTGCTATGGAACATGGTTTTGGTATGACAGAAGTCTTAATCAATCGTGATCTAGATACTTATGATAAAGTACAAATCGTAAAAGCATACTCTAACAAACATCCAGAGAATATTATCAAGATTATTGGAAATGATCCAACAACCGAAGAAAAACGTTTGACAATCTCTGATGTTTATGCCAGTGTTTCTTACTATTTGAACTTATTAGAAGGAATTGGAAGCTTTGATGAAATCGACCACTTATCAAACCGTCGTGTTCGTCAAGTAGGAGAATTATTACAAAATCAATTCCGTATTGGTATTAGTCGTATTGAACGTGTAATTCGTGATCGTATGTCTACTCAAGAAATTACAGAGGTAACACCAAAATCATTGATTAATATTCGTCCATTAACTGCGAATATTAAAGAATTCTTTGGTAGCAGTCAATTATCACAATTCATGGATCAGACAAACCCAGTTGCAGAACTTACAAATAAGAGACGTTTATCTAGTTTAGGACCTGGAGGACTTTCACGTGACCGTGCTGGAATCGAAGTACGTGACGTAAACCCTTCTCACTATGGACGTTTATGTCCAATTGAGTCACCAGAAGGACCAAACATCGGATTAATTACTTCTTTATCTAGTTATGCAAGAGTCAACGACTATGGATTTATTATGACCCCATATCGTAAAATCGATCATTGTAAATTAACAGATGAAATCGTCTATATGACCGCTGATGAAGAGTTAGATTATTATATCGCTCAACCAACAGTTACAGTGAAAGACAATATGATTATGGAAGATAAAATTCCAGCTCGTTACCGTGGTGATAACGTTATCGCGAAAAAAGAACAAATCGATTACATGGATGTTTCCCCGCAACAAGTTGTATCTATTACAACAAGTGGAATTCCATTCTTGGAACACGATGATGGAAAACGTGCCCTCATGGGATCTAACATGCAACGTCAAGCAATTCCACTTTTAAAAGCTGAAGCACCACGTGTTGGTACAGGAATCGAAGCGATTGCTGCAAGAGATTCTGGTGCAGTTGTTTTAGCCAAAGCAGATGGTGTTGTCGAATACGTTGATGGTCGTAAGATTATGGTAAAAACAGTTGGAAAAACAGATACTTATTACTTAAACGGATTTGAAAGAAGCAACAATGGAACTTGTTATCACCAAACTCCAATCGTAAGAAAAGGAGATCAAATTCATGCTGGTGAAGTAATCGCTGATGGACCATCTATCGATCAGGGTGAACTTGCACTTGGTAAGAACGTAACAGTTGCATTCATGAACTTTAATGGTTATAACTATGAAGATGCTGTTATTTTAAATGAACGTTTAGTAAAAGATGATGTTTATACATCTATCCATATTTCTGTTCATGATATTGAATGTCGTGATACCAAACTTGGACCAGAAGAGTTTACTCGTGATATTCCAAATGTCGGAGAAGAAGCACGTAAGAACTTAGATGAAAATGGTATCATTCGCATTGGTACAGAAGTACATGACGATGATATCTTAGTAGGTAAAGTAACTCCAAAAGGAATTGCTGAACTTACAAGTGAAGAAAAACTATTACACGCAATCTTTGGAGAAAAGACACGTGAAGTAAGAGATACTTCTCTTCGTGTACCACATGGTGGAGAAGGAATCGTACACGATATTAAAATCTTTACAAAAGAAAACTCTGATGAATTACCAGCGGGAGTAAGTAAGATTATTCGTGTTTATATCGCTCAAAAACGTAAAATTAGCGTTGGAGATAAAATGGCAGGACGTCATGGTAATAAAGGTGTTATTTCCCTAATTTTACCAGAAGAAGACATGCCATACTTGCCAGATGGTAGACCAGTAGATATTATCTTAAATCCACTAGGAGTACCTTCTCGTATGAACTTAGGACAAATCCTAGAAATGCATTTAGGATATGCTGCTCAAGCTTTAAATATCTATGTTGCAACCCCAGTATTCGATGGAGCAACAAGAGAAGAAATTGTCGATGCATTAAAAGAAGCTGGACTTCCAGAAGATGGAAAAGAATGGTTACGTGATGGACGTACAGGAGAATTATTTGATAACCGTATTGGTGTCGGAGTGATGTACATGATCAAACTTCACCACATGGTTGATGATAAATTACATGCTCGTTCTACTGGACCATACTCACTTGTTACACAACAACCTCTTGGAGGAAAAGCACAAATGGGTGGACAACGTTTCGGAGAAATGGAAGTATGGGCACTTTATGCTTATGGTGCTGCTCATGTACTACAAGAAATGATGACAATCAAATCAGATGATGTGGTTGGTCGTGTTAAAGTATATGAGGCACTTGTCAAAGGAACACCAATTCCACCAAGTAGTATTCCAGAATCATTTAGAGTATTAATGAAAGAGTTCCAAGCACTTGGTCTTGATATTAAGATCTTAAATGATAAAGGAGAATATAAAGAATTAAAAGAATTAGAAGAGGAAGAAAAAGATATTTACTTAACAACAGAAGAAGTAGAAAAAGAACCAGCGAAAGATTTAGATCTAGAACTACCAAGTGAACCAGAAGAAGATGTTCACGAAGATGAGTTCGAAGACACATTAGAAGAAGATCTAGACGACTTAGAAGGCCCAACGGATGAAGACATCATGAATGTTGAAAATGGAGTAGAGGGGGATGAGGATTAATGGATGCAAATAGCTTTGAAGGAATAAGAATTGGAATCGCATCTCCAGAGATGATTCGCTCATGGTCTTATGGAGAAGTAAAAAAAGCAGAAACCATTAATTATAGAACCTTAAAACCAGAAAGGGATGGTCTATTCTGTGAAAAGATTTTTGGACCAACCAAAGATTTTGAATGTGCATGTGGTAAATATAAACGTGTAAGATATAAAAATATTGTATGTGACCGCTGTGGAGTAGAAGTAACAAGAAGTAAAGTACGTCGTGAACGTATGGGACATATTGAACTTGCTGCTCCTGTGTCTCATATCTGGTTTTTCAAAGGAATTCCATCACGTATGGGACTTGTTCTTGACATGAGTCCAAGAGACTTGGAAGAAGTATTATACTTTGTGAGTTATGTTGTATTAGATCCAGGACCAGCACCACTTGAGAAAAAACAAATCATCAGTGATAAAGAATATCGTGCATATTATGAGAAATATGGAGATACTTTCCGTGTTGGTATGGGTGCAGAAGCAATCAAAGAACTTCTAGAACAAGTAGATATTGAAGCTTCTATTGATGAAATCAAAAAAGAACTAGAAGAAATTAAAGATAGTCAAAGTCAAAGACGTGTTCGTTTAATCAAACGTCTAGATGTATTAAGTGCTTTCCATGAAAGTGGAAACCGTCCAGAATGGATGATTTTAACCGCACTTCCAGTCATTCCACCAGAACTTCGTCCAATGATTCAATTAGACGGTGGAAGATTCGCAACAAGTGATTTAAATGACTTATATCGTCGTGTTATTAACCGTAACAATCGTTTAAAGAAATTGATGGAATTAGGAGCACCTACCATCATCATTCAAAACGAAAAACGTATGTTACAAGAAGCAGTTGATGCACTATTTGATAATGGTCGTCGTGGACGTAATATTACTGGTCCAGGAAATAGACCATTAAAATCATTATCTAGTATGTTAAAAGGAAAGCAAGGTCGTTTCCGTCAAAACTTACTTGGTAAACGTGTTGACTATTCAGGACGTAGTGTTATCGTCATTGGACCAGACTTGAAAATGTATGAATGTGGTATTCCAAAAGAAATGGCACTAGAATTATTTAGACCACATGTTATTAACGGTTTAGTATCAAAAGAAATCGCAAGCAATATCAAAGCTGCAAAGAGAATGATTGATAATCAAGATCCAAGAGTATGGGATGTCGTAGAAGAAAAAATTAAAGAACATCCAGTTATGTTAAACCGTGCTCCTACATTACATAGACTTGGTATTCAAGCATTTGAACCAAAATTAATCAATGGTAGAGCTATTCGTTTACATCCACTTGTATGTACCGCATTTAACGCAGACTTCGATGGTGACCAAATGGCTGTTCACGTACCGATTACAGAAGAAGCACAAGCAGAAGCAAGACTTCTTATGTTAGGTGCAAACAACATTTTAAGTCCAAAGGATGGGAAACCAATCGTTACCCCAGGACAAGATATTGTACTTGGTAACTATTATATTACAATGGAAAAAGCTGGATTACCAGGAGAGGGAAGAGTATTTAAAGATGATAATGAAGCACTCATGGCATACGAAAGACGTGAAATTACACTTCATACCCGTATTGCTATTCCAGTAAATTCATTTAAACATAAAATTTTCCCAGATACTTATCGTAATCAATATTTAGTCACAACACCTGGTAAATTAATTTTCAATGAAATATTCCCAGATTCATTCCAATATATCAACGATGGAACAACAGAGAATATTGAAGGAGTAACGCCTTCTAAATACTTCCTAAAAAGAGGTACAGATATTAAAAATGCAATTAGTGAAATGCCACTTGTTGAAGCATTTAATAAGAAAGTACTTGAAAAATTGATTGCTCAAGTATACAAGAGATATCAAACAACAGAAACCTCTGTTATGCTTGATAAATTAAAAGACCTAGGATTCAAACATTCTACATTATCAGGAATTAGTATTGCTATTTCAGACGTTGTAGAAAGTGAAGATAAAAAAGAAATTATCGAAGAAAGTCAAGCATTAGTTGATAAGACCAATAAACAATTCAAACGTGGTTTAATCACAGATGATGAACGTTATCATCAAGTAGTTGATATTTGGAACAATGCGAAATCAAAGATTTCTAGTAGTTTGGAAGAATGGTTGGCAAATCATCCAGAAAATTCCATTGCTACGATGATTCGTTCTAAAGCACGTGGAGATATTGGAAGTTATACCCAATTAGTTGGTATGCGTGGATTGTTCTCAAAACCAAGTGGAGAAGAAGTAGAAATTCCAGTTACCTCATCATTTAGTGATGGTATGAAAATCAATGAATTCTTCTTATCCATTCACGGTGCTCGTAAAGGAGCTGTTGATACCGCATTAAAAACTGCAGAAGCAGGATATTTAACAAGACGTTTAGTAGACGTTGTTCAAGATGTCATTGTAAAAGAAGATGACTGTGGAACAGATCAAGGAATCTTAGTAGAAGCATTTATCAATGAAAAAGATGGTACCGTCATTGAATCATTAGAAGATCGTATCATTGGTAGATATGCAAATAAGAGAATTATCAATCCAGAAACAAAAGAAGTCATCGCAGAACGTAACGATTACATTACAGAACAACTTGCTGATAAGATTGTAAAAGCAGGTATTACAAAAGTACCAATCAGAACCGTTCTAACATGTAAAACAGATCATGGTGTATGTCGTAAGTGTTATGGACGTAACCTTGCAACTGGACATGTTGTAGAAGTAGGAGAAGCAGTTGGTATTATGGCTGCACAATCAATTGGAGAACCTGGTACACAACTTACTATGAGAAACTTCAATACCGGAGGAGTTGCTGGTGGAGACGATATTACACAAGGTCTTCCTCGTGTTCAAGAAATCTTCGAAGCACGTAATCCAAAAGGTAAAGCAACCATTTCAGAAATTAATGGAGTTGTTACAGAAATCGAAGAACAAAACGGTAAATTTGTAATTACTGTTGCAAACGATGTCGATAAAAAACAACATACATCTAACTATGGTGCGAAACTTGCCGTTAGTAAGGGTGAGGAAGTGCGTGCCGGACAACGTTTAACACATGGAGCAATTAATCCAAAAGAATTATTAGTTGTAACAGATCCAATTACTGTTCAACAATATATCTTATTAGAAATTCAAAAAGTTTACCGTTCTCAAGGTGTTGATATTTCAGATAAACACGTTGAAATTATGGCTAGACGTATGATTTCTAAGATTAAGATTATCAACTCTGGTGATAGTTTATTCTTACCTGGTACTATGGTAAATATCAATGAATTTACAGAAGCAAATAAAGGATTAATTCTTGAAGGAAAGAGACCTGCAACTGGTAGACCAGTATTACTTGGTATTACAAAAGCAAGTCTAGAGACAGATTCATTCTTATCTGCCGCGTCTTTCCAAGAAACAACTCGTATCTTAACAGATGCTGCAATCCATGGAAAAGTAGATCACTTAAATGGATTAAAAGAAACTGTTATTATCGGTAAATTAATCCCAGCAGGTACTGGAGCAAAAGAATATCGTAAGGCAAATTATCATTTAGAAAACGATATCTTTCAAGATGAACCATTAGAAGCATTAGAACAAGAATTAATGGATTAGTAGGGAAACATCTCATATGAGGTGTTTTCTTTTTAAAATTCTGTAAATGAAATTAGAAAAGATTGTAATTTGACTTGTATTTGTTATATAATAAATGTAATGGCAGGTGATATAGGTGAGGAGAAAGAAGTTAGTAACAATAGTCGCATTTGTGTTGTGTTTTTTTGTGTCTATGATTCAAGTAAATGCAGCTACTGAAACAGAAAAGGGAAAGACACAATGTGAAACATATTATAAAAGTATATATGCAGCACAAAAGTGTGGGGGAGATATTGATATACAATTACCATCTCAGTTACCAGCTGTATTTAACACTTCAGGAGTTAGTAAAATTACAGATTATAGAAGTGCAACAGTCACTATTAATAGTCGTGGTAACTGTTCAGAAAATAACTGGAATAAAAATATGAATAGTACTCCTAAATCATTTTATTCTTCATTATTGGGGTATTCTGTAGCATACGAAACAACTTGTAATATGAATAAATCCCAATTGTTAAATCAATGTAAAAGTTCATGTACTTCAAAAATTAATAGTTGTTCCGGTGCAAACAGTGATAAAGTAACAAAATTTTGTAATGACTCTTGTTCAACCAATGCTTATGAAGAAAAAGATTGTGATATGTATAATGCATCAGTAAAACAGCAAGATGTAGATTCTTGTGTAGATAATTGTGCACAAACGAGTGGAGATGCAATAAGAGAAGATTGTGAAAGAGTATGTAAAAATTACGATTCTGTGTATGCAAAATATAAAGATACAGAAGGTAGTGTCTGTAGTTGGA